>JAISXE010000073.1 GCA_031270615.1 Spirochaetia bacterium | reverse complement strand
AAAGCCCGGTTTGCGGCGTTTTACGCCGCAAATGCGCCAAAATTCCGAATCGGAGTGAAATTATAAATGGGTTTTTGGAAAGGCTCTTGTGATTTTCGTTTTGAAATCGGAATTGCTGCCCCCTCAAGAACCGCCCTTGCCTCCGCACCCCGGCTCTGCTATAGTGGGGCATGGCTTTCACGATACTCTGGTACGACTTGGAAACTTTCGGGCTGCATCGCCAGTGGGACAGGATCGCCCAGTTCGGGGCGCTGCGGACCACCGACAGGCTGGAGGAGGCGGCGCCGCCTATCGATTTGTACTGCAGGCTGTCCCCCGATTATGTGCCCCAGCCGGAGGCCTGCCTGATAAGCGGGATCACGCCGCAGGATGTGAACGGGGCGGGGCTTTGCGAACGGGATTTCGCCGCGCGGATTTACGGCGAGATGGCGGCGCCTTCGACTTGCACGGCGGGATACAATAACCTGCGTTTCGATGACGAGTTTGTCCGGGCGCTTTTTTACCGTAATTTCTACGACCCCTACAAGCGCGAATACGACGAGGGCCGCACCCGCTGGGACATCATCGACCTTCTGCGTATGTGCCGCGACTTGCGGCCCGAGGGTATCGCCTGGCCTTACAACGAGGAGGAGGGGAGGCCGGTTTTTCAGCTTGAGGCGCTTACCGCCGCGAACAATATCCCCCACGAAAACGCCCACAACGCGCTCGCGGACGTGCGGGCCACTGTCGCCCTCGCGCGCCTGGTTTACCTGAAGCAGCCGAAACTTTTTTCTTATTATTTTGGCTTGCGCAAGAAGGATAAGGTGCGCAGGCTTCTTGGGCTTGCGAACATGAGGGCGGTGGTGCATACATCGGCGATGTTTTCTTCCCCCTGGGGCTGCACGACGCTGGTCCTTCCTTTAAGCGTCGACCCCCACCACTCCAACCGCGTCATTGCCTGCGACCTCCGCGAGGACCCTTCGGACTGGGTTGACCTTCCCGCGGAGGAAATACGCCGCCGCGTCTTTACTTCAAAGGAAGAGCTGGGCTCTGAGCCGCGCATCCCCCTGAAGGGCGTGCATTTGAACCGCTCCCCCGCGATTGCCCCGCTTGCCACCCTTGAGGCGGACAGGGCAAAGGCCTTGCACATCGATGTGGAGGCCTGCCTCAGGCACGCGGAGATACTGCGCTCGCGCGGCGGGCTGATACAGAAAATCCGCGCGGTGTACGCGCAGCCTTCCCAAAAGACGCCGCTTGATGTTGACCTGAAAATATACTCCGGGGATTTTTTTCCCGACGAGGACAGGCTTGAGTTTGAAACCCTGCGGAAGGCCCCGCCCGAGGCGCTTCTTTCCTCGCCCCCAAGGTTTTACGACAGCCGGGGCCCGGAAATGCTGTGGCGTTACCTGGCGCGCAATTTTCCCGATTCGCTTCCCGAAGCCGACCGGCGGAAATGGCGGAGTTTCTGCGCGTCTCGGCTTTTGACGCCCGAACCGCCGGGCAGCCTGGATATCGGAAACTATATGCGGGAGGTCCGCAACCGCCTGGGCCGCGTGGACACCCCGGCCCCGCACAAGGTCATCCTGAAAAAACTCCTCGAATACGGCGAGTACCTGGAAAAAACGGTTTTAAGCTGAGGGTTTGCCCCGGGCGGCGCGGAAAAGAAAAACCACCGACCTCACTGGCGGCCCCAAGCGAAAGAAGCTGCCAATTCTTTTTGTTTTTTGTCCGCCCCGTCTGTGTGGCCAGTGGTTTTTTTCGTTTTTTGCCCCCCGGCCTGCCGCCTACTTGAACAGGCCTTCAATTTCCCTGGCGTAGATCCGCGCCGCCACATTGCGGCGGACTTTCAGGCTCAGGGTAAGCTCCCTGCCCACCTCGAATTTGTTCGGCAGGAGTTTGAAACGGAAAATCCTTTCATGCACCTTGAAGCCCCTGCGGGGGCTTACCAGCCGCTGGATTTCGTCATGGACCTGGTCCTGAATCGCGGGATTTTCCAGTAGCTCCTCCTTCTCGACATACTCAATGCCTCTTTCCCCTGCCACGGCCTCGATTTTTTCCATATCGGGGACGATAAGCGCGCCCAGGAATTTTTTGTCCTGGCCCACCAGCATGACCTGCTCGATATACTCGGACTGGGCAAGGGTTTTCTCGATGGGAATCGGCTCGACATTTTCCCCCCCAAGAAGGACGATGGTCTCTTTTGCCCTGCCGACAATCCTGAAATGCTCCTGCTGCGTGTACAGGGCAAGATCGCCCGTATTGAGCCAGCCGCCCTGAAGAACCTGCGCCGTTTCCTCCGGCATCTTGTAGTAGCCCAGCATCACCTGGGGTGTTTTGACATAGAGAAGCCCTTTCGTGTTCGGTCCCACCGCGTTCCCCTGCTCGTCAAGCACGCGGAACTCCACCCCTTTAAGCAGCGGCCCAATGGTTTCAAAAACCGGGAAACTCTTTTTCCGCACCGTCAGGATGGGCCCGGTTTCGGTAAGCCCGTACCCTTCCAGAAGCAGGATCCCCACGGCCTGGAAAAAGCGGTCAACCGCCGGAGGCAGGGAGCCGCCGCCCGAAACCCCCGCCACAAACCTTCCCCCAAGTTTCGCCTTTATCGCGCGGAAAACAAGAATATCCCCCAGCAGCTTGAAAGGCGTCAAAAAAACCAGGGGCAGAATGCCGCAAACCTTGTCGGCAACAGCGTTCCGGGGGGTAAACCGGGCAAGCCTGCCCTGGACCATCGACTTGAAATACGCGTGCGCGGACCCCATCGCCACAAAAAAAGAAAACAGAGCTTTTTTTGCCCCGCCCTCCTTGTTGATCTTCCGGTAAATCGCGCTGCGGATGCTCTCCCAAATGCGCGGAACGCTGGCCATCCACTGGGGCCTGATCGCCGCGATATCCTCCATCAGGACCTTCCCCACGGGCTTCGAGTAGGCGATGCTGCTGCCCCTGCTGAGGACGTAATACTCCACCGCCCGCTCAAAAGCGTGCCAGACGGGGAGAACGGACAGGAGGATATCCTGCCCGGTGAGTTCGATGTGGGCGTGGGCGTTTTCCGCCTGAAAAAGAAACGAGCGGTGGGGCAGCATGACGCCCTTGGGCTGGCCGGTCGTCCCGGAGGTGTAAATAATCGTGGCGAGATCCGATTCCCCGCCCTTGTCGATTTCCCCGTCAATGAAACCCGCCTCGGGGTTTTCCCTCCCCAAAGCCAAAACATCGGCCAGGGCCAGAATCTCCACGCCGCCCGCGCCGCCCGCGGGATCGGGCGCATCAGGCGCATCTGGCATATCGATAAGGACTATCCGCCTCAAAAGAGGCAGGGACTCCGCGCCCGACAAAATCTTCTCCGCCTGCGCCTTGTTCTCGGCAACCGCCAGGGCGCAGTCGGCGTGCGCCAGGATATAGCATATCTCCTCCGCCATGGAATCCGAGCCGCGGGGACTATCCACGGCGCCCAGGCAAAGCAGCGCCAGGTCGCAGAGCATCCATTCCTTGCGGTTGTCGCTTATGATTCCTATATGGTCGCCCCGCCCCACGCCCAGACGGTGGAAGCCCGCCGCAAGGGCGGTGACGGTTTCCCACATAAGCCCCCAGGACATGGTCTGGTAAACGCCCCTCGCATCCTTGTAGTGGAAAACGGGTTTCGCGGGATTTTCCCTGCTTACCCTGCGGTACAGCTTCGGGAGGGTATCTTCCATCATGCTTTGCTCCTTAAATCGCAAAAATACTTTTTGAACATTCGCGTATAATATCGCAAAACGCGGGGAAAAAGCAAAGGGGGGGGATTGGGCACTGTCAGCAAGTCAAGAAAAATATCTGCGCCTTTTGGCGCTTCGCGCCAAAACCGGGCTTTCCGCTGCAATCTTTTTTGCGGCCTTGCCGCAAAAAAGGATTTCCGCTGCAATCCCTGGCGCCCCACGGGCGGCAGACCGTTTTGCGCCACCAACACGGGGCTTCGCCCACGGCCTGCTTGTACGGCTTTTTTAGAAAATTGCGACCAGCCCCTGGCGCATGGGCGGGCAACCAGCGCGGCACCGGGGATTCACCTGGCCTTGTTTTACGCAAAATGCCGCGTTCCTGGCGATAAGGATGTTTTGTGTTCTAGAAGGCGCTTGGCCTGCAAGCGCCTCCTGCTGTATAGGCGCGGCATTTTGCCTCATCCTGCAAACGCGGCCGCCAGTTGTAATCGCGGTGGCCGCGCGCCCTCTTGAAAATCCAGCCGCTTTGTGGTAAAAGTGTTTGCCGCTCATGACGGTTTTTTAGGCGGGGGGACTGTGTTTTCCCTGGGATTTGTGCTATTATAAAAAAATGGGTGAACCTTTTTACGCTGCGGGGCTGCGTTTTGCCTGCCAGCGTTGTTCCGTGTGCTGCCGCTTCACGCCTGGCTTTGTTTTTCTTTCGGAGCGGGACCTGGACCTTCTCTGCGGGGGGCTGGGAATCGGGAAAAAGGCATTCGAGCAAAGGTATTGCAGGGAGGTTCCTATAAACGGGAACATCCGCCTCAGCCTGAGGGAAAAACCGAACCTTGACTGTATTTTCTGGGAGGAAAAAGGCTGCGGCGTGTATCCCTCCAGGCCTTTGCAGTGCAGGAGTTACCCGTTCTGGCAGTCGGCGCTTATGTCGCGGCAAAGCTGGGACGCCTTGAAAAGCTCCTGCCCCGGGGTGGGGAAGGGAGAACTGCACGGCAGGGAAGATATAGAACTCTGGCTGCGCAAACGGGAGGAAGAGCTTCTCATAAACCGGAAGGCGGATTAATCGGAGCGCGAGATGAGAATAAAATTCTGGGGGGTGCGGGGTTCCATTCCAACGCCCATAACCCCCGACGCCATACGCAGCAAAATCTCGACCGTGGTGCAGCGGATTCGCCCCTCGGATCTGGTTTCGCCGGTAACGCGCGAGCTGTTTTTGTCCCGGCTTTTCCCCTGGCTTTTCAACTACGCGGGGGGCAATACCGCCTGCGTCGAGGTCGGCCTGTCGCCGGAATCGGCCATCATCCTGGACGCGGGTTCGGGGCTTCGGGAATTCGGCCTCACGGTTCCCCGGAAGATCCCCGCGCTCAAAAACATCCACCTGTTTTTTTCCCATTTCCACTGGGACCATCTCCAGGGGCTGCCGTTTTTCTCTCCCATCGCGCGGCCCGACATCAGGGTCAGTTTTTACAGCCCCGAACCCGGGCTCAAGGCATGCCTGGACGCGCAGATGAGGTATCCCTTTTTCCCCGTGACCCTGGAGAATATGGACGGCGGGCGCAGCCGTTTCGTGCAGCTGAAAAACGGGCCGCTAAAAATCGGCGGGGCGGAAATCACCTGGCGGAAGATGAACCATCCCGGCGGCTGTTACTCGTACAAGATTTCGGACGGAAAGCACAGCGTTATTTACGCGACGGATTCGGAACTGGCGGAGAACGATTTCGACAAAAACGCGGAGAATATCGCCTATTTTCACAACGCCGACCTCATCATCCTTGATTCGCAGTACACCCTGGGCGAGGCCATCGAAAAATTCAACTGGGGCCATTCTTCTTTCAGCCTCGCCGTGGACTTCGCGTCCGAATGGAACATAAAGAACCTCTGCCTCTTCCACCACGAGCCCCTGTATAACGACTGGAAACTGGAGGATAACCTTCGGCTGGCCAAGTCGTACTACAGCCATTTGGGAAAAAACGGGATGAACATCATACTCGCCAAAGAGGGAGAAGAAATGGAGTTTTGACGATGGTGCTGGAAAAAAACGAATGCATTGCCTTGTATGTTTTTCTGAAGGCGCGGGAGGATGAATTGTCGGCGGAGCTTGAAGAAGTCATGGAACGCTGTAAAGGCTGCGTGTACGACCACTTGTCCGCCGTGGAGCTTGAAAGGCTTCTGGAAGACGCGGCCGGCCCGGGACGCGCCGAATAGTAGAGGATTATGAAAAAAAGTTTAAGGGTTTTGGCTGTTTTTTGCCTTCTTGTTTTAATTCTCGCGGGCGCGGCGGCAGCCGCGCTTGCCTACCTTGATTCCCCCCCGCCGGCGGCGGCGGGGGGGAATGCCGCCGCGTTTACCATCCGGCGGGGGGAGTCCCTTGCTTCCGTCGCGCGGCGGCTGGAGGAGGCGGGGCTTATCCGGTCCCAGGCCTTCCTTGTGGCCTACAGCAAGCTGCGCGATTCCGAAACCCTTTTCCAGCGGGGGTCCTACCTTGTTCCGCGGGGCAAAACGGCGCGGGAGCTTCACGACTTTTTCCTTGTCGGCTCGCAGCTCCTCCTGCGCGTGACGGTCCCCGAAGGCTGGGCCCTCTCGCGCATGGCCGCTCTTCTGGAAGAGCGGGGGATCTGCGGCGGGGAGGATTTCCTCGCCGCCGCGGGGGACAGGCGGCTGCTTGACTCCCTGGGCATTCCGGCGGACTCGGCCCTCGGCTATCTTTTTCCCGACACCTATCTTTTCCCGGAAGATTTTCCGGCGGACAGGGTTGTCGCGGAAATGGCGGACAACTTCCGCCGGAAAATCGCCGAAATCGCCCCGGGCTCCGCCCCCGGCCCCTCCGTCCTGCATGAGCGCCTGACCCTTGCCTCGATCATCGAGCGGGAGTACCGCGACCCCGGGGAAGCGCCCCTCATGGCCTCGGTGTTTTATAACCGCCTGGGGGTCAAAATGGCCCTGGGGTCCTGCGCCACCGTGGAATACATCATCACGGAAATCCTGAAAAAACCCCACCCCGGGTTTCTTACCTACGCGGACCTGGAAATACCCTCGCCGTACAACACCTACCAGCATGCCGGGCTTCCTCCGGGTCCCATCTGCAATCCGGGGGAAACCGCCTTGAAGGCCGCCTTTTTCCCCGCCCAGACGGACTACTGGTATTTTGTCCTGAAGGACCCCGGGGCCGGCACGCACTTTTTTTCCCGCAGCCTGCGGGAGCACACCACGGCGAAAGTCATGTACCTGAAAAAGGTTCCCTAGCGTGAAAATACCGGAAGAAACCATCCGGCGGATTGCCGAGAAAGCGGACATGGCGGGCGTCATCGGCCGCTATACAAACCTGACGCGCAAAGGCGACAGTTACTGGGGCCTTTGCCCGTTCCACAGCGAGAAAACCCCCTCGTTCCAGGTGACGCCGGACAAGGGGATTTGTTGGTGCCACGGCTGCCACAAGGGCGGGAACATTTTCAAATTCCTGATGGAGGCGGAAAAACTCAGTTTCCCGGAAGCCGTGCAGCACCTGGGGCGAATGGTCGGGGAGGAGATCGGCCTTGAGCCCGGGGAACCCGGCGAGGACGCGGGCAAACGCAAGGCCCTGCTGGAACTGCTGCGCAAGGTCACCGGATCCTTCCACTACCTTTTCACCCAATCGGGGCAGGGCAAGGCGGCCCTCGACTACATGAGGCGGCGGGGGATAAGCCTGGAAACAATCGACGCATTCCAGATAGGCTATGCCCCGGCTGACCCCTTCTGGCTCGAGGGCTTCCTGAAAAAGCACGGCTACTCGGAGGATTTTCTTGCCACCTCGGGGCTTCTGAGCTCCGGGAGGACGGGCCGCAGGAGGGCGTTTTTCACCCACCGCGTGATTTTCCCGATCTTTTCCGCGCAGGGCGACATTGTGGCCTTCGGCGGCCGCATTCTGGAAGGCGAGGGCCCGAAATACCTGAATTCCTCCGACTCGCCGGTTTTCAAAAAAAGAAACACCCTCTACGGCTTTTCCCAGGCAAAGGAGGCCATCCGCAGGGAAAAGGCGGCGGTCGTCGTGGAAGGCTACATGGATGTCATAGCCCTGCACCAGGCGGGCATGGCAAACGCCGTTGCGCCCCTGGGAACCTCGTTTACCGCCGAGCAGGCGGGGTTTTTGCGGCGTTTTGCCGACAGGCTCATTCTTTTCTTTGACGGGGACGCGGCGGGCCGCAAGGCGGCACGGAAAAGCGCGGAAATCTGCGAGGGCCTCGAGTTCGAGCTGTATGCCGCGGCCCTTCCGGAGGGCAGGGACCCTGCGGATTTTGTGCAGGAAAATCGCGTGGAAGAGTTGCAAAATCTTCTAAAATGTCCTAAAACTATAATTGAGTATTTATTGGAAAATTCCTCGGGCGCTCCCGCCGGGCGCGCCGTGCAGGAAATGTTTCCGTACATACGCAGTATGGTTTCGGCGGTACGCCGCGAGGAAGCGCTGACAAGACTTGCCCGGGAATTTGACGATACCGATCTTCCCGCCCTCAAGGCCGATTTCCGCCGGTTTTTGGAAGGAAACCAGAAAAAGGAGATAGAGACAGCAGAAACGAAGCATATATCCCTGTTGACGATGACGCCGGAACTTCTTGTGATAATCGCATCCGTAGACAATAAAGACGACTTCTCGTATGCGCGCTCCCGCCTTTCGCTGGATGATTTCACCCAACCCGAGTGCCGGGATGTTTTTATCACTCTTGAGGATGCCTACAGGGGCGAAAGCGGCGGTTGGGACAGGGACGCGCTTTTGGAAACGATAGGGGACGCTTCCTTGCGGGAGTTTATTATCGGAAAGCTGTTCTCCGGGGAGTTGGCGGAGAACAGGCAAAAAATGATTCAGGACGCCATTCGCGGCATACGCAAACGGAATCTTGAAAAAAAACAGAGGGATGTGGAAAGGTCGCTTCGGCGCCTTGATTTCAAAAACAGGGAAAATGAGCCGCTTATAGCGGGGCTGCTGGAAAAAAAAATGTATCTTGACGGGGAATTGGAAAAGCTGAGGAAAACGGGGAATGAGTGAGTTGCAAAACGATCCTGCCGTGGGAAAACTGCTGGAGTACGCCAAAAGCAGAAAAGCAATCAGTTTTGACGAAGTGGCGGAATACCTGCCGGGCATTATCGTAGATCCCGACAAAATCGAGGAAATCATCAAAGTCCTCTCAAAGCACAATATCAAAATCGAAGGCGAGGATGTGCGCCTGGACGATGACGAGGAAGAGGTCATCGAAAAGACAAACGACAAGCGCAAAAAACTTGTTTACAACGACAAGGAAACCGCCATCGACGATCCCATACGCCTGTACCTGCGGGAAATCGGCAAGGAAAACCTGCTGACCGCGGAGCAGGAAGTGGAATTGTCCATGAAGATGGAAGAGGGCGAGAACATCATCAAGGGCGTCATAAAACATTCGGGGATGCTTATTCCCGAATTCTATTACCTGGCCCAGCGCGCCTTTTCCAAGCGGGACCCGAGGGATATGAATCTGTCGAAAAAGGAAATCTCCGAATTCCTCGCCGAGCGCCGCCGCCTTATCCAGTGTTACCGGGAACCCCTGCGGGAGATCATCCCCGATTTAAGACTCTATATCGAAACCAAGCGGAAACTCATTGCCCACGGCTCAAGCATCTTCGACGACGGGGACCTGGCGCCCAAAAGGGTCCCGCTTCTGAAAAAGTTTGACGCTATCGAGGTGCAGCAGGAGGAGATTTTCCTGTTTTCCGAGAAATTCCTTACCGCCTCGAAAAAGATAAAAAAATACAAGCGCGAGCAGGAAAAAGTCGAGAAACGCCTTAGGGTGTCGAGCCTGCGCGACCTGCGCAGCCTGGGCCGGGGGCTTACGCTTACGGACAAACGCATCAAAATCGAGGAAGACCTCGGCCTTTCGGCTGACGAAATAAAAGAGGAAATCCGCCAAATCCAGATAACCGAAAAAAAACTGAAAGGGCTTGAAATCGAGTTCGAGGACACCATCGCGAATATCCAGAAACTGGCAAAGGAAATCCTGCGCGGCAAAAGCATGATGCAGACCGCGAAAGACCGGCTTATCAAGGCAAACCTTCGCCTTGTGGTAAGCATCGCGAAGAAGTACACGAACCGGGGGCTGCATTTTTTCGATCTTGTCCAGGAGGGAAACATCGGCCTTATCAAGGCCGTGGAAAAGTTCGAATACCGCAAGGGCTACAAGTTTTCCACCTACGCGACCTGGTGGATACGCCAGGCCATTACCCGTTCCATTTCCGACCAGGCGCGGACGATCCGCGTTCCCGTCCACATGATCGAGCAAATCAACAAGGTGGTTCGCGAGTCGCGCCAACTGATGCAGGTTCTGGGGCGTGAGCCCTCCGATGAGGAGATCGCCGAAAAGCTCGGCTGGTCCGTGGGCAGGGTCAAGTCGGTCAAGAGCGTGGCGCGCGAGCCCATCTCCCTGGAGACGCCTATCGGGGAAGAGGAGGATTCGCTGCTGGGGGATTTTATCGAGGACAAGGATGTGGAAAACCCCTCAAGCCAGACTGCCTTTACCCTGCTCCAGGAACAGCTTAGGGACGTGCTTTCCACCCTGCCGCCGCGCGAGCAGGAAGTCCTGAAAATGCGTTTCGGCCTGGAGGACGGATACTCCTTGACCCTGGAAGAGGTTGGACTGTATTTTAATGTTACCCGGGAGAGAATCCGGCAGATTGAGGCCAAGACCCTGCGGCGGCTGCGGCATCCGCGCAGAAGCCGCAGGCTCAAGGATTATCTTGACCATTAGAAAAACTTTAAAAAAACAAGAGGACGCGCATGATTTATGAAGAGTTGATTGAAAAACTGAAAAGCCTTCAGGACATCCTGTCACGGAAATTTGAAGTCGAGGCGGAAATCCGCGACATTCCCAAAAGCCTCGCCACAAAAACCGAGCTCGTGAACAGGCTGAAAAAGACCTACATCGACAAGAACGCCCAGTACGAGCAGATAAAGCTGCGCATCAGGATCCTGAAAGAGAAGACGCAGGAAACCGAGGAGGGACGCGCGAAACTGGAAAGCTACATGGATACCGTAAAAACCCAGCGGGAATACGAGGCCCTGGACAAGGAGATCACGGACGCGAAGGCAAGGGAGGCGCAGTCCCGCAATGACCTGCAGAAGGAAGAAAAGGCCCTGGAGGAGATGGCTGCATCCCTGGAGAACGAGGAATCCCTCATCAAGGAGCAGGAGGATGAGCTGGAGCAGGAACAGACGGAAATCAAGGGCGAAATCGATTCCAGGAAAAAACACCTTGCCCAGCTTGAAAAGGACGAGGCCAAAATCAACGACGGGCTTGACGCCGACATCCTTTTCAAGTTTGAAAGAATCATCCGCAACAAGTCCGGGTCGGGCATCGTTTCCCTGAAACGCGGCGTGTGTTCCGGATGCCACATGATCCTTCCCATGCAGTTTGTCAACGACGTGCGCCTTCTAAGCAGCATGGACCGCCAGATTGAAGGCAGCGAGCTGAAGTCCTGTCCCTATTGCAGCCGCGTCCTGTTTTTCCAGGAAGACGGCGAGGATGTCTTTTATCAGGAGCCTTCCGAAGGCATTTTCGATATGGACGACATCGAGGATGACGAGGAAGAAGACTACAGCGAGGATGAAGAGATGGACGACGAGGAGGGGGAGGCGGATTCCGAAGAGGAGGATGCCGAAGAGGAAGAAGAGGAGGAGGAAGTTTAGATAATTTGCAAGGGCAGGCCAGGCCGCCGCTTGCCCCCCTGCGGGGGCAAGAGGAAAGTCCGGGCTCCGAAGAGCGCGGTACCGGGTAACGCCCGGACGCGGGGGAGGCGGAAGCGTTTTCCCCCGCGATAGACAGCGCCACAGAAAACATACCGCCCGCGCGTCCCGCGCGGGTAAGGGTGAAAAGGCGGTGTAAGAGACCCCCGCCTCCGCCGGCAACGGGGAGGGCATGGCAAGCCTTACCGGGAGCAAAGTCAAAAAGCGGGAAACGGGCTGCTCGCCCAAGGTGCTTCCCGCGGGTAGACTGCTTGAGGGGCCCAGCGAGGCCCCCAGACAGATGGCGGCCCGGGCGCTCCCCTGCGGGGGCACCCCTGACAGAACCCGGCTTATCGGCCTGCCCTTTTTTTGTTTTCAGTTCACCTTAGGCAGCAGAATAAGAAAACCACTGACCTCGCCGACGGACACGGAAGAAAGAGAGGGGAGCGAAGCGGCCGCGCGCATGCCCCAGCAAACGCACGCGAGAGCGTGTCTTTGATAGCAATGCTTCCGGGCAAGAGGCCCTAAAAAGTCCTTGGCGTATACATAGGTTAATGGCCGAGCGTGGGGCGGAACCCCCGGAAAGCCCGGTTTTGCGGCATGCCCCGGCAAACACACGCGAAAGCGTGTTTGTGGTAACAAGGTTTCCGGGCAAGAGGCCCTAAAAAGCCCTTGGCGTATACACAGGTTAATGGCCGAGCCGCAAAGGCGCCCGAATTTTTCTCTTGGCATCCCCACCTTCCACTATGCCATTCCCCGCATTTTCCTCCGTCCGTCTTGTCGGCCTGTTACCTTTATATACGACAGAACCGTTTTTGGGCCTCTCGCCCTGTTGCCGGGTAAGCAAAGACACGCCCTGATGGGCGTGCGTTTATTTCGGCGTGTGTGGTCCGTGGCTGCATTCTCTTCGCGCAGGGCATCGGCGTTTACCCTCGCTATATAGAATTAGATTGCGCGAAGCGCAAAAAACCCGTGGGGCACAAGGGATAGAAGCGGAAATCCTTTTGGCGCAGCCAAAAGATTGGAGCGGATAGCCCGGTTTTTTGCGCCTGGGGGCGCAAAAAATGTGCCAAAATGATAAATGCGATTGAGAAAAGTAAACGCCGATGCCCCGCACTTCGCGCCCGCCCTCATCCATTTTTTTC
>JAISXE010000366.1 GCA_031270615.1 Spirochaetia bacterium | reverse complement strand
GATCCCATACTCGATGGTCGCGGTGTATGCCGTCGTGGCCGCAGAAAAAGCAAGAAGAGAGGTAAAGAACATGCCGTCCCTCCTCTTAACCGAAAGGTCATACAGACTCGTGTCAAAATAGTAGCACTTCAGTTTCGGCAGGTCGTAGCGGGGGAATTCCTTTCCGTCAGAGCTTTTCATGCCGAGGCTCAGATTGTATTCGTCGCCATGCGCGGCCCCGGCTATCCTGACCACAATCGTCGAGGAGTTTTCCTGATGGGCCGTGAAGGTTCCCGCAGAGCCGGTGTTCGCGGGGCTGGGGACAATGGTGTGGTCCCGCAGGTTGCGCAGCTTGACCGCGATAATGGAATTACCGGGTGGTATGGCCACAATTCCGTCAGGCCTCTGCACGGGGACGGGGCCGCCGTCGCCGCGGCCTTCCCAGCCCGTGACCAGCACGGTGCCAAGATGCTCGTCGATATAGTCCATGGGCGAGTTGTCAAGAAGGCCGGGGATGTCGCAGCCTGCCAGGGCAAGCGCCGAGAAAACAGAAATCCAAAAAACGCCCCGCCTTTTGTGTTTTGATCCTGCGATTTTCATGCGCCCAGCCACTCCTTGAATACATTTATTTTACTACAAAAAGGCAAGGCAAGGCAAGTGGGCACTTTTTGCCGTGGCTTTGCCACGGCAAAAAGTGCCGCGGAAATTGCGGAAAAATCGCGTGATAGCCCCCAGTGTTCTACCGGATAGACAACTCCTGGGCCTGAATGTAGGGCGATTGCCTGCAATCGCACTCGCGGTTTATTGGCCCTTCCGCGATTTTCCTGGTTGCAACCATTGGGCGAAGCCCGCAAAATCACGCAATTTCCGGGCTTGAAGCCCTCAGTGGGGTTCAGTGGTTTTGCCGACTATACAACACCCAGCCTGAATGCAGCGCGATTGCCTGCAATCGCGGTCGCGGTTTATTGGCCTTCCGCGATTTTCCTGGTTGCAGCCACAAGGCGAAGCCCTACAAATCACGCAATTTCCGGGCTTGAAGCCCTCAGTGGGGTCAGTGGTTTTGTCGGATAGACAACAACCTGCCTGAATGCGGCGCGATTGCCTGCAATCGCAGTCGCGGTTTATTGGCCTTCCGCGATTTTCCTGGTTGCAGCCACAAGGCGAAGCCCCGCAAATCACGCAATTTCCGTGATTGAAGCCCGCAGTGGGGGTCAGTGGTTTTTGCCGGGGCGCAGCCCCGGCAAAACTGCCACGGATTACGAGGCTTTTGAGTATTTCGCGATATCCTCTGGGGTAATGCCGAGGATCCTGGCAACAACCTCCGATGCGACGCCCCCCTCTATGAGTTTTTTCGCGTCTTCCACCCTGGTAGCCAGCCTCGACTCTTCAAGTTCCCTTTTTGATTCTTCGACTTTCTTTTCTGACTCTTCGACTTTCCTTTTCGACGCTTCGACTTTCTTTTTTGATTCTTCGAATTCCTTTTTCAATTCTTCGAGCTGCGTCTTCCACTTGGTATAAGGATTCACGAGTCTGTCTTCTATCATCACGCGCGCCTCCCTCAATTCCTCATACGGCTCATAAAGTTCCGAGTACAGGATCTGCATCTCTCCCAATATATACGTTTCGTCGTCTTCAGTCAATATTCCCTGTTCCCGAAGCCGCCCTGCCACGGCAAGAAGGCTTTTCATCGTTTTCCCCATTTCCGGCGCAAGCTCCCGCCGCGCCTGCGGGCTTTGGGCGGCAGCGGCCTGTCTGCGGTATTTCAAAATGTAAAACGGAAGAAGGGCCGCAAGCCCCAGCCTCCTGAACTCCTCGGGATCATGCTCAAGCACCTTGAACGCCGGAACCTGGAAATCGTGCCGCGAGCGGTCGGGGAATATGACATGCAGCGTGACCATGTCGGGCGTCCTGCGCGTTGTTTCCCAGAAAAGGATCCGGGCCTGGGGGAACTCTATCGTGATGCTGCCGTCCCCGCCTGTCTGCGGCCTGCCCACCGCCTCGTGGTAGCCGTAGCGGAACATCCGCAGGGCCATGTTCAGATCCTCGTCTATCTGGGCCTCAATGTGGAAAACCTCCCCGGCCACCATGACTATCATGTCGGAGACGATCTGCCTCAAATCCTCGGTGACCTTCTCCCTGTTGGGAAAGGAAACCTCGCTGTCGAGCGGGAAGTCCGTGCCGAAAAGCCCGTTCACCAGAGAGACCACCGCCCTGTGGCTGAGTTCCTGGATGCTCCTTTTGAAAACAAGGTCAAAAACATGATGGGTTCCCCGCAGCGTGACCATGCTGCCAGTATACCACCATTTGCGTATATGTGCCACAGGTTGTTTGCGCTTGCCGGCGCCTGTCTGCAAGGGTCAGTGGTTTTCTTCTACGGCAATAGGCACAACTCTTTTCCCTTTGTCCGTTTCGTCAGTGCGGTCAGTGGTTTCTCTTACTTCTTCCGCGCGAGGGGCTGGTCGCAATCCTGAAGACAGGATTGCTGCTCGCCCATGCATCCCGGCTGGACGCGATTTTGCCCCGCAAAATCGCGGGGTATGCCACCACCGCATTTGCAAGGCAAATGCGCGTCTTTGTCACCGCCGGCCGCGGCCACGGCGCTAAAAGGCAGCAGCCACGGTTGGAGGATGGGGTCAAAATGTTGCGCCCTTGTCACCAAAAGACGCTTGCAAACCAAACGCCTCCCGCAACGCAGAACATGCTTGCGGCCCCAGAGCGCGACATTTTGGGGGGAACCGCCAAAGGCGGTTCCCCTGCGGGCAACCCCGCGCGAGGGATTGCAGCGGAAATCCCGCAAGCCCCGCAGGGGCTGAGGAATTGGAGCGGAAAGCCCGGTCCCGGCTTTGCCGGGACGCGCCATGATCTTACAGAAATATAATGCCAAGAATCCCCGCGGGTATGAGGTACAGGGCGAAGAGGTGCAGTCTGCCGCCGCGGATCACGCGCATGAGAAGGCGCAGGCAGATATAGCCGGTGAGGGCGGCGCTGGCGAGTCCGGCGGCAAGGGCAAGGGGGGGGACGGACTGGGCAAGGTTTCCTGATTCTTTGAGGGAGAGGACCAGGGCGCCCAAAATCGCGGGGATGGAGAGGAGGAAGGAAAACTCCCCGGCTTCGGCGCGGCCCACTCCGGCCAGGAGCGCGGCGGAGATGGTGATGCCTGAGCGGGAAATTCCGGGCAGGACGCCGATGCCTTGGGCCAGGCCGGTGATGATGCCTTCGCGCGTGCCGGGTGTGCGGGCGGGGTTTGCGTGTTTCCGGAAAATGCGGCTTGCCAGGAGGATAAGGGCGGTTACCAGGAGAAAGGCGGCCACGATTTTGGGCCGGGATTCAAAGTCGATGTCTTTGAGCAGGATGCCGGCGGTTCCCGTGCAGAGGGTCGCGGCGAGGATTGCCAGGATAAGGCGCAGGTTTCTTGGGTCTTCTTCCGCGCGCCGCCGGGCGAGAAGGCGGCCGAGGGTGGCCAGAAGCCGGGCGGTTTTTTCGCGGAAAATGACGAGGACGACGAGGAGCGTCGCCACATGGAGAAGGATGTCAAAGAGGCGGGGAACTTCCTCAAGGCCAAAGAGGTTTTTGAGGAGTATGAGGTGCCCCGACGAGGAGACGGGCAGGAATTCGGTGATGCCCTGGAGGCAGCCAAAAAGAATCGCTTGGAGTGTTGTCATAAAAAATCCTTGAATATTTCCCGGACTGTTTGCCGGGGTTTTTTTTGGTAATAAAGATAGCCGTAATGTACCGCGGAGACAAGCACTTTTCGGATGTATTCCCGCGTTTCCGCCAGGCTGAGGGCTTCCGCGAAAAGGACGCCGGGAAGGTCCGCCGACTGTTTTTTCCATGCACGGGCGCGGGTGGCGCCCGCGTTGTAGGCGGCGAGGGCGGGGGCGCCCTCGCCGAAGCGTTCCCACTGCGCCTGAAGGTAATAGGCGCCGAGGCGCAGGTTGGTGAGGGGGTCGGTAAGCCGGGGGGAGGGCATTTTGAGTTTCAGCGCGATTTCGCCGGCTGTGGCGGGCATGAGCTGGGCAAGGCCGACGGCGCCGGCGTGGGAGCCTATGGTTGGGTCAAAGTAGCTTTCCTCGCGTACCAGGCCGTAAAACAGCTCGGGCGGGAAGCCCGCGCCTTGCGCGGCGGCGCGCATTTCCCCGGCGAAGGCCTGGGGGTAGAGGGCTTCGAGCATCCGTCTGCCGGGGACAAGGCCGGGTCTGCGCGCGGCCCTTTGCAGGAGGCGCAGGGCGTCGATGTAGCGGCCTTCCGAGGCTTCGCTTTCGGCCAAAAGGGTCAGGGTGTGGGCCGAGACGGAGTGCTGGATGGGCCGCGCCGCGCGCGCGGCGCGCCGGTTCAGGCCGAAGTCCAGGAAGCCGCGCAGGTAGGCGTCCGCCTCGCCGTCCGGGGGGTCGGGGCTGTGCGGGCTTTCCCCCCCACCTGGGGGGGCCATAAACCCCAGCCCCCCGGACTGCCCGGCGTCTGCGTCTTTTTCCAGGATAAGGCCGGCGAGGATTCTGTAGTAGGCTTCGCCGCGCGCGTGCGCGTATTCAAAAAGCGCGCGGGCATCGGGAAGGCCCTGCCCCGGCTGGTCGCTCGCTGCGCTCGCTGCTCGCCCATGCGTCCCGGGCTGGTCGCTCGCCGCGCCCGCTGCTCGCCCATGGGTCCTGGGCTGGTCGGGCGCGTAGAGTTTGCCGCGCATGGCGCAGGCCAGAAGGAAGGCGCAGCGGCCCGCTTCCTGTTCGTAACCACGGGCGCGCAGAAGCCCATACGCGGCGGCCAGGTTTTCCCAGTCCCTTGCGCGGACAAGGGCGGAGGCCAGGGATTCAAAGAGATCGGAAAAATAGCCGGGGTCTTCGATGACGGGAAAATACGAAGGCAGGGCCGCCAGCATTTTTTTGGGGGAAGCGCGCAGCGCGCTGCTCAGGAGATACCAGATGAGTCTGTCTTTCTGGCTCTCTTCGTTTTCGGAGGCCGGGAAAATGTCTTTGCGGTTTCCCAAAGCGTCCAGGGCCTTCTGGAACGCCGCGATGCTTTTTTCGTACTGCCCGCCCAGGCGGTGGAATTTTCCCAGATACTCCTCGCAGACAAGGCGCGCGTCCGCCCGGAGGCCGGGCAAAAGCCGGTTAAGCTCGTCGATGCCCTTCCTCCACCCGGCTGCCCGCTGCAGGATCCCGGCGTATTCGCGAAGGAAAACCGGATCCTCCGCCGCGCGGGAGCTTTGCGCCGCATAGGCCGCGAGAACCGGCGCCCACCCGCCTGCGGCCCCGCCGCTTTTCGCCTTGAAAAAGGCCAGCTCGTCCTGAGGGAAGGATTTGCCGTGCCCGGCTTCCTCGAAAAACTCCCTCCACGCCTCCCCGTGGGTCCCGGAGCCCGGGCAGGAATAGAAGAGCCTGCGTATCGTCTGCGGGAACCGGGGATGGTTCAGCCCTGATTCCGCCCTGGCCCGGTACAAAAGGGCCTCGCCCAAATCCCGCAGGCCGGCGCCCTCAGGAATCCGGGCCGTGAAATCCTCCGCCAGTTTCAGCAGATCCAAAAAAGACCTGGAAAGCCAGAGGGCCTTCATCATGATAAGGGAGGCCCGGAAATCATCGGGATACAACTGCCGGTAGCGCAGGGCGATGCTCAAGGAATCGGCGCGCAGCCTGCCTTCCCCCATCCGCGCGGCCAGGTCCCTGCCCGCCTGTTTTCTCCAAATGCCGGTATCGTGGCGGAAGGTCTGTTCCAGAAGGAAATCCGCCTCTTTGTCCATGCCGAGATCTTCCAGCCCGAGGGCAAAGTAATACGCGGCCCCGGGCCGCTCGCGGATATAGGGCCGCAGCCCGGCGGAAGCGAAGTCGATTTTTTTGGCGAGGCTCCTGTCGCCGCGAATCATTTCCAGAAGCTCCGACGCCGGCAGGGGGAGGTTTTGGGGCGCCTCGCCGCAGCAGAGGAAATTCGCGGAAACCGCCGCGATGGCGAAAAACAGTTTGCCGGACTTCATTCGCGACGTTTGGTTCCCGGCCTGCCGAAACACGGCAGAAGGAAAAGCGCCCGCGCCAAAGGCGGCTGGGGCGGTGCCCTGAACACCTGGTAGAACACGAAAGCCAGCACCGCGCAGACAAAAAGCCCCAGCAGCACAAAAGCCGCCAGGGACACGGCGTTGGGCCTGACCCAGACGCCCGTGGCGGCGAACTCCTCCCCGCTCATAGACGTGGGCGTGTCGGATTCCCAGTATTTCAAGGCCACTCCGAAATCCCCCGCCCTTCCCCGCCTTGTCTTCACGCGGCCTTTGGGACCCCGGGGCGCCTCGTAGGTCCAGCCGGGCCGGACCGGGCTTTCGGCAGGAAGCCCCGGCAGATTCAGCCGGGCCTGCAGGACAAGATTCTCGTCCAGGGACAAAACGAGTTCAATATCCGGCGCTCCGCAAGGCGCGGGTCCAAGGCCGCTCAGGAAAAGCTCGCGGATAAAAGCAAGCCCGCCGCCCTTCGCGCCGGGTTCTCCCCGCACAAGCACGATATGCGCCGTGTCCTGGTTGTCCCGCGCGGTCGTCAGCGTGAGCTTTTTTGTTTTTGGGACGCCCTCATCAAGCACGGGGTAAAAACTGCCGTCGGCAAGTTTGATGCCTATCATCCGGCTAAGTGTAACACAAACAGGAAAAACGGAACAGGGGGGCAAAGTTTGCCCGCAATCGCAGCCGCGGCTTACCGGACTCCCGCGCAATCACACGATTTCCGTGATCCTGCGG
>JAISXE010000174.1 GCA_031270615.1 Spirochaetia bacterium | reverse complement strand
ACTCCCAGCATAAGCAGGATATATGGCCACAGGGGACGCACCACCTGCGCGTACGGGGTGCGGAAGGTGCCAATCGAAACAAAAATATTAAGTCCGAAAGGCGGGGTCAGCATGCCTATGGCGCAATTGAGGACGATCATGATGCCCAAATGCACCAAATCAATACCAGTCGCCATCGCCATTGGGTACACAAGGGGCGTCAGTACAATAACGATTGAATTGGGATCCATGAACATTCCCGCGATAAGAAAAATAACGTTAATAACCAGAAGGATAGTATAACTGGACGAGCTTTGCGTCATCGCGACGATTGTCTGCGGAACCTGGGCCGTAGTCAGTATCCAGGACAAAAGCGATCCGGCCCCAATCAGAATAAAAATCATCGCGACCATTCTCCCGGAGGAAACGCCGATTTTAAAAATATCTTTCACCGTTATCGAGCGGTAAATAAAAAGTTCCACAACGATAACATAGGCAACCGCAACGGCCGCCGCTTCTGTTGGAGTCATGGCACCCGCATAAATACCCACAAGGATGATAACCGGAAGGCCCAAAGCCCAAAACGCATTCCTGGTGGCAGTCACAATTTCTTTGAATGTCGCGGCTTTCTGCCGGGGAATTTTGTGGTAAATGGCGTCAATACACACATACGCGCTAAAAACCAGGGAGAGTACCAAACCGACGGAAAGCCCTGCCATAAACATTTTTCCCACTGAAACGCCAGCCGTTACGCCGTAGAGAATCATCGCGATGCCGGGAGGAATCAGCATCGCGAGGGTGCTGCTTGAGGTAATACATCCAATGGCCTTTGCGGGATCATAACCGTTCTCCTTGAGGGCCGGAAACAGGATCAGCCCAATCGCCACTATTGCCGCCGGTCCCGCGCCTGATATTGATCCAAAAATCGTGCAGGCAACAACCGTAGTAACCGCAAGGCCGCCCGGCAGATGCCCTACCAGCTTGTTGGAAAAAGTGACAAGTTTTTGACCGATATTGCCCTTTGCCATAATATCCGCCGCAAACATAAAAAACGGAATTGACAAAAGCGAAAAAGTTTCAATCCCGCCCACCATACGCTGCACCGCGACGCCAAAATCAATGCCGGGGTAATTAAATGACAGCGCGGTCAGGCAGGCTATCAGCATTGCGGCAAAAATCGGCAATCCCGCTATCAATAACACAAAAAAAACAACGGCGCAAAATATCAGCATTTTTTCTCTTCCCGTCCTGCGGCCGACAGCGCCAACAGCAGATGTATGAATCTATGCAGATAAATGTAGGCAGAAAATAAAAAACCAATTACCGTTGAAAGGTAAATAAGCCATATTGGTACCGCGATTGCGATACTGGTATTTCCTCCCTGAAATTGCTTTACGGTAAAACGGTAACTGATATACGTCATATAGGCCGAGAGCGCCATCATGATGAAGGTTATGATCATTTTATGTATATGCCTGGATATGCCATGTAACTGATTGGGCAGCAAATCCACTACAACATGTCCGTCATAACGCGCGCAGGAGCTTATCCCCAAAAACGCCACCCACACGACGATATAACGCGCAAGTTCCTCGGACCAGGTAAAGGAGTAATTAAAGAAATACCGGGCAACAACATTTGCGAACACAACAAGAGAAATACTCAAAAGCCCGATGCTCATGATGCATTCTTCCATTTTTTCAGTGCCCCTGTCAACGAGACGTAAAAGAATTTGTTTTGTATTTGCCATGAAAAACAACATCCTTTAAAAAAAGTATAGTACGGCTTGCAAACTGAAAGCCGTACATAAAAACACCGCAAATATAATAGGGCAGTTATTTTCCGGTAATTGCCTTTCGCGCCGCGACAATTCCATCATAAAGAGCGGCACCTTCCGCCCCCATTTTTGCGCGGGCAAATTCCTGTACAGGCGCCGTCGCGGCCCGCCATGCCCCTTTTTGAGCGTCATTCAGCTCGTGCAGCGCCGTTTTTCCGGTCGCCAGAATAAGCTCTTTATCCTTTTTGGCCAATGCAAGTGTTTGCTCCAGGCATACGCGCCCGCCCTGCTTTACTCCCTCTCCAATCGCCTTCTGGATATCCGCGCTTAAACCATCAAACCACGCCTTGTTAAACATCACTACCTGATCGAGGCCGGAGTGGTTGGTAAAGGTAATATCAGTCTGCACCTCATGGAATTTCATGTCATAGATGGTGTCTATCGGATTTTCCTGGCCGTCCAGGGTTTTATTTTGAAGGGCCCCATAGGTTTCGCCGAAATCCATGGTAATGCCCGTAGCGCCAAGAACCCGCGCCTGCTCAAAAAGGATGGGCGAATTCATTACCCTTACTTTCAGGCCCCGCATGCCTTTCGGATCAAGAAGAGGCTTGTTGGCCGACCATGCCTTATATCCTGTCTGCCAGATTGCCATAGTGTAAATCCCTTTTTCCAGAGTAGTATCCATTAATTTGCGTACCGCATCCGACTGGTACAGTTTATACAAGTCTTCCGGATCCTCGGGAAGAAGAAATGGCGTATCCAGCAGAGTCATCATCGGCGCTATGCCGCCCAAGTAAGACGTGGGGACTACCACGCATTCAATCGTGCCGAACTGCGCCCCTTCGACCTGATCCCGCTGCCCGCCAAGCTGGGAAGCCGGATAAACCTGGCCGTCCACCGCCCCCCCTGTCATGGACTCGACAACTTCCTCGATCTTTTTGCAGCCCAAATCACGCGCGCTGCCGGGAGCGGACACATGGCTGATCTTCATAGTGATTTTTTGTGTTGCCTGGGTACTCCCGGCTGCGGAAGCCGCACTCTTGTTCTCAGAAGAACCCCCGCATGAAACCAGCACCGCAATCGCGGCGCACATCAGAGCCATCAAGAATTTCCTTTTCGTCATTTAGATTCCTCCTTCTAAAAATTCAACAAAAATTTTGATACTTTCCTGCTATTACTTCCCTATCGCCCCAGGCACGGCGTCCCGCGCGGGACGAATTGCCCGTATCCCACTGTTCCGGTAAATTTGCCCTCCTGCGCAATCATTCTGCCCCGCAAGAATACCGTATGGGGAACGCCCCGGATATTCCAGCCGTCAAAGGGGGTCCATTTGCATTTGGAAAGCACCTTTTCATTGCTCAACGTTTCCTCCTTTGCCATATCGACCACCACCATGTCCGCATCGGCGCCGACATGGATATGGCCTTTGCGGGGGTACAATCCGTAGAGCTTTGCCGGTTTCTCGCACATGCACTCCACGAGCCGGTTAATCGTCGTCCTGCCCTGGTTCACCCCATTGAGCATCAGCTTCAAGGAAGTGTCGATGCCCGGTATTCCGTTCGGCGCGTCCCAGATGTTTTTCTCGCCGGCCGCTTTCTGTTCTTTGGGGTACGGGCAGTGGTCGGATCCGATTGTCGTGATGTATCCCCTGTTGAAGAGCTCCCACAACCTGTCCCGCTTTTCCGCGGTATTCATGGGCGGAGTAAACTTGACCCAGGGCCCGCGTTTTTTTAAATCATCGGGGGTCAAATAAAAATAATGCGGGCAGGTCTCCGCGTATATTTCATAACCCTCCATCCAGGCCTCGTGTATGTGCTCCAGCAGCTCCGGCTGGCTCACATGGGCTATATTCGTTCTGCACCGCGTCTGTTTCGCTATGGCTATAACCGTTTGTACCGCCACCCTCTCCGCCAATTTTGAACGCCATTCCCATTGCGAGGCGTAATCCGTCCGGCCCTGCTCCTTGAGGGTTTCCTCGTTGTATTGGCAAATCCCGTCGTCCTCGCAGTGGATAAGAACCGTGCCGCCTATTCTGGCCACCTCCGTGAAACTGCGCATCAGAAAACCGCTGTACATGGCCTTGACGCCGTGCAAATTGCAGGTGAATGTCTTGAAGCCCGTAATGCCCGCGTTCCACATCGCCTCCAGTTCTTTTACGTTATCAGGAGAAATCCCGCCTTTCAGCCCAAAATCCACGCAGGCTTTTTTGTTCAGGTACTCAACTTTTTGCAAATGCGGTTCAAGCGAATACACCGCCGGGATGGTACGGTGGTGATCGACAATCGTCGTAATGCCCCCCGCCCCCGCCGCCATTGTTCCCGTCTCGAATTCTTCCCGGTCGGTGTATCCCGGGTCCATCATGTGCGTGTGGCCATCGACCCCGCCTGGAATAACATAACGCCCGGCGGCGTCGAATTTTTGATCCGCCTGCGCCTGCGTGCCCGGCCTCAGCAGGGCTTCTATCCTGCCGTCCTTGACCAGAATATCCGCGGCAACGGTTTCGGCCGATGATACCACAAGCCCATTCGTTACGAGTAAATCTCCGCTCATCTTTTTATTAACTCCTTATAAAACTCAGGAATCCGGCTGTTCACGATATTCGTGCCGGGAACAACTTCCTTGCTTTTGCTCAATGCCGTATAAACCATGCCGGCCGCGTAATGGGTCCCTTCCTGGTAAGTCGTGCACACCAGGGCGCCATCAGGATTCACAATCAAACTGCAATCATTTTCACTTCCGGCGCTGCGGACCGCAAACATCTTGTTTTCCGAAGCCCGCGTTTGCAGCAGCTTTTCGGAAAAATCCCCGCGCCCGCAATCAAACCACACAAGAATATCGCAGCCCTGGAGCATGGCAACCCGCGCGATTTCGGGAACAAACATTTCTTCACCAAAAAGGGCCGAGACCCGGCAGCCGGGAAAAATTTCCACGCTCTGGATGGGATGGTCTTCCCCGCCGTGGGTTTCCGGGAGGACTGCCAGGATTTTATTTTCCGTGAAAAAACACGCCTCGCGGAGGCCGGGTTCGCCCGTCTGCAAAACAGCGGCGGCGCCCGCCCGCAAAGCGCCCTGGCAGATTCGCAGGATTTCGTCTTTCGCCGCATTCGGGAAAACCGGCGGCAGCACGATAAAGCGGGCGTCCATGATAAGGCTCAACCGGATATACGCCGCGGCTTGCGCCGCGTAATCTTCCGCGCCGACGAAGCGGGCCACCGCCGTATAAACCTCCAAATCCTTTAAGCGGTACCGGCCATTGATAATCCCGGTAACGGGAAGCCGGTCCGTTTCCTCCGCCAAAAGGCCGTAAAGCTGCGGCTTGCGGAAAAGCGGCCGCACATCAGGCAAATCCACGTCGTGTACCAGCGTTTCCTCTTCGGCGGGGCCGCACTGCGCTGTCATCTCTCCCTTTGCGGAAACAACAAAGCTGCGCCCGAGGAAGGTAACGCCGCCGCTTTCGACCCCGGCCTTATCGCAGACGGCAATCGGCACGCCGTTTTCCAGCGCCCGGACCTGCAGCATAAACCGGTACTGCTGATTGCTTAACTCCCGGGGAACCCGCGCGGATGCCACCAGATTCACGGCGTCCAGAATCAGGCGCGCGCCCGCGAGGCGCAGCATCCGGGCAAGCTCTGGAATGCGCCCGTCCGCGCAAACCATGACGCCGATTTTCCCGAAAGGGGAATCAAATACAAAAGAAGTTTTTCCGGCCTCAAACCACTTGCGATCAAAATGCCACAAATTGGATTTGTCCGCCCGGCCTAGCATGTTTCCCCCGGCGTCAAAAACAACCGCGCTGTTGTACAGCCGGCCGCCCTCGGGTATTGCCGCGCCGACGACGATGAAGGCCGCATGCTTTTTCGCGAGTCCGGCAATCTTTTCCAGAAAGGAATCCACATGCCTCAGGGAATCCCCCGCCTCGTCAAGGCCGACGACATAGGCGGGATACGCGCATTCCGGCAGCAATACCAAATCGACTCCCTGGCGGCACGCGCCTTCGATTTTTTCCAGCAGGCGTTCCGCCGTACTGCGGAAGTCTTTTATGTCCGCGCCCAAACTCTGCACCAGGGCAAGCCGTATCCTGTTTTTCAAACCGTTATTTTCCATACACCAACACCCGGATCAAAAATATAAAAAAGTGTAACCCCGGATATTGACTATGTCAATATTTCATATTATATAATTTATTTCTGTCGCGCATGAATTTTATTCATATATACTGCATGGACAAGCAGCGGTTTTACATGCCCTGATTGCATGGGCGACCAGCGCGCGACCGACCCTTCTTGGACGCGCCAGGGATTGCAGCGGAAATCCTTTTGCCGCAAGGCAAAAGATTGCAGCGGAAAGCCCGGTTTTTTGCGAAGCAAAAAAGGCGCCCGGAAAAAGAAAGTGCATAAAATACATACGGGAGGCGTGCCTGTGGACATTATGGATATACGGCAATTAAAATACTTCGTTACCGTCGTTGACACGCGGAGTTTTTCAAAAGCGGCGCAGCATTTATTTGTTTCGCAGTCAACCTTGAGCAAATCGGTACAAAGCCTGCAAAGCCAACTGGGCATTACCCCGCTCCTTTATTTTTCGGGCAAACAAATGTACCTGACCAGCCAGGGAACTGAGCTGTACATGATGGCAAAAAACCTGCTGTCCCATCACGATGCCATTCTGGACGCCATGAACGGTTACGCGCGAAAGGAAAAGGGAGTAATTAAAATAGGCATTCCGCCCGTCATCAGCACCTGCGTGTTTCCGGAACTGACCTCCGATTTTGTAACAAAATATCCGGGAATAGAATTCGCGATTGACCAGCAATACGCATATAAAATCCAGGGGCTGCTGGAAAAAGGCGTCCTGGAAATCGGCTTTACGCTGAACCAGGCCCTGCCCCTCCCGTTTGAAGTGACGCCCATTTTTGAAAGCAAATATGTGGTGATAGTGCACAAGGGACACCCTTTGGCCGCCAGAAAAAAAGTGACGTACCAGGACCTCCACAATGAAAAGTTTATCATCTTCAACGAAAATTACATCTATTACAATTACGTCCTGGCCTGCTGCCATAACGCGGGTTTTGAGCCGAAAATTTATATGCGCTTCGACAACTGGGACCTCATCGTCCAACTGGTAAAAATAAAAATGGGCATTTCCATCCTGCCCTATCCCCTGATACAAAAATTCCCGACCGACGGCATCGCCACCATTAATTTGGATCATCCCGCCAATACCTGGCAGGTGGTCATGATTTCACAAAAAGACCACTTTGAAACCATCGCGGTAAAAACCTTTAAAAATTACATCAAGGACGTAACCGCGGCCAAAAAACCGCATAGGCGGCAGGGATAGATCGGAAGGCGGTTGTTTTTTTGAAGCGTGAAGTCTGGGGGGTGGGGAGTGAAGTGAAGATTTTGGGCGCCTTTTTTGCTATCGCAAAAAACCGGGCTTTCCGCTCCAATTCCTCGGCCTTGCTTCGCAAGCCCTGCGGGATTTCCGCTTCAATCCCTGGCGCATGGGCGGCAGACCGTTTTGCTTTACCAACACGGGGCTTCGCCCACGACCTGCTTGTACGGCCTTTTAAGAAAATTGCGACCAGCCCCTGGCGCAGCCCGGGGGCTTTCCGCTGCAATCCAGGCCACATGGGCGGGCAGCGGCTTCAGGCGGTCTCTTCCATAAAAATGCGACAAAACCGTTATTCAGCCGGAGAAGAAAACCACTGCCCCACGCGGAGAAGGCGGGAAGCACAGACTTTTGATAGAAATTTCTGACTTCTGTCGGTGTTTGTCCGTGTTTGTTCCGTGAGGTCCGTGGTCTCTTATTCCGTGAGGCCAGCGTTTTTTTCCCCTTGCGTTTTCTTTGGGGAAAAGTTAAATTTATGGAAAGTCTGGTTTATGTCGATGATAGGGGTATCATGATAGGAATAAAAATTGCGGACGGGACCTATATTCCCATTTTGGATGAATCCGAGAAGGATAAAAAGAAGGTCATTTTGACGACGGTGAGGGATGAGCAGCCTTCCGTCCAGATTGACCTTTACCGCGGCGCGGGCAGTGAGATGGAAGACCCCCAATACCTTGATACGTTCAAAATAGACCAAATCGGGGAAGCGCGGAAGGGCGAACCCGAGATTGAACTTGTCATGGGTGTTGATGAGGATGGAAAACTTCTGGCCACGGTGAAAGACCTGGAGGGCGGCAACGAAAGGAGTTTCGAGGTCGATCTTGCTTCCGCGCCCAGGGCGGAACCCTTTGCCTATGACTCCGGGGCCGATTTCGATTTGTCGCCTGCGGACGAGGGGGAGGATTTCGGCGGGCAGGAGAAAACTGAAACGCCGGCGCCTTCCTACTCCCCCATGAACGGGCAGAACGCTTCAATCCACGTCCACGAGGGGAAAAACCGCAAACCGCTTTTGATACTGGCGATTATCGCGCTTCTTGTCGCGGCCGGCGTTTTGTGCTGGTTTTTCCTTCTGCGCGGCAGGGGGGAAGAAACGGTCGCGGCCACCAGGCCCGCCGCCGCGCCCGTAGAGGCCCCGGCGCCCGTGCCTGCCGCTCCGGCGCCTGCGGCCCCAACGCCCCGACCCGCCGCGCCCGCCCCGGAGGCGCCCAAGCCCGCCGCGCCCAAAGACACGGAAACAGCGACGGGCGTCTGGTACTCCATTGTCAGGGGCGACAACCTGTGGAATCTGTCAAAGTCCTTTTACCGCACTCCCTGGCGCTTTAAAAAGATTGCCGAGGAAAACAAGATACCCAATCCTGATTTGATTTATACGGGAAACAGGATTTACATTCCCGATGTGGAAACGGAAAAGAAACGCTGATTTTTCCTGTGGATGACTGAACGGCCGCCCCAACTGAAGGGGCGGCTTTTTTGTTTCGCGGGAGATTGACCGCTGGCGGCACTGACGGAAAGAGAAAGCAAAGAATAGGCACGGAGGACGGGGGTTTCACAGAGAGGGGGAAAAAAACGGAAAATTCTTTGTCCGCGTCTGTCCGCGGGGTCCGTGGTTGAATCCGGGATTCCTGAAAGCGCCCTGTGGATTTGATGCGGCATTCCAGATTTTCCCTCTTGGATTTTTTTTTGAAATATGTTAGACTAGGGTAATCTAGGAGTAGTATGAAATTTACTGATTTGAACCTCGACGGGCGTCTTTTGCAGGCCGTGGAGGAGGCGGGATTTACGGAGTGCTTTCCTGTGCAGGAAGAGACTTTCAGGCGCACTCTTGGCGGGCAGGATGTCACTGTCCAATCGCAGACCGGTTCGGGGAAGACGGCGGCGTTTCTGGTGACGGTTTTCCAGCAGCTTTGCGTGGGGGAAAAATACCGGGGCAGGAAGGCGCTTGTGATTGTGCCGACGCGGGAGCTTGCGACGCAGATTGAGGAGGATGCCCAGAAGCTGGGCAAGTACCTGCCGTACAGGATCGGCTGTTTTTTCGGCGGTATCGGCTATGGCAAACAGGAGGCGCTTCTGCGCGAGGGCGTGGATATCATCATCGGGACGCCGGGGCGGCTTATCGATTTTTCGCACCAGAAGAAGATGAACCTTATGGAGGTGGGCATTCTCGTTATCGACGAGGCGGACAGGCTTTTCGATATGGGTTTTCTGCCTGACCTGCGCAGGCTTCTGCGCAAGATGCCTCCGGCGGAGGAGCGGCTGACGATGCTTCTTTCGGCGACGCTGGGCCTGCGGGTGTCGAGCCTTGCCTGGGAGTACATGAACGGCGCGGAGGAGATCGAGATCGACCCGGAGCAGGTAACGGTGGAGACTATCACGCAGGAGATTTACCATGTGTCTTCGGCGGAGAAGATGCGGCTGTTTCTGGGTATCATGAAAAAGGTGAATCCGAAGAACGCGATCATTTTTACCAACACCAAACACGCGGCGGAAGAGGTGTGCAGGCGCATGGAGATAAACGGTTATAAGAGCCAGTTTATCATCGGCGACCTGCCGCAGGTAAAGCGCCTGCGTATTATCGACGATGTAAAGGAAGGCAGGATCAACTTCCTGGTGGCGACGGACGTGGCGGCGCGGGGGCTTCATGTGGAGGACCTCGACCTGGTTGTCAACTACGATGTGCCGGAAGAGGCGGAGAATTACGTCCACCGCATCGGGCGCACCGCCCGCGTGGGGAAAAGCGGGCTCGCCGTGACCTTTGCCTGCGAAAAATACGTTTTCGGCCTGGAGGCCATAGAGAAATATATAGGCCAGAAAATCCCCGTCCAGTCCTTCGCGGAGGAGGATTTCGTGGAGGACAAAAGCGCGGGCATGAAGATCCGCAGCGAGCGTTACGGCAGGGGCGGGCGTGACGGGCGTGACGGGCGTGACGGGCGTGACGGACGCGAGGGACGCGACGGCCACCGGCGCGGGGACAGGCGGGAGCGCGGGGAAGGCCGGGACGGGCGGCGCAGGCGGGAGCCGGTCCCCGGCGGAAGGCCTGCGGCCAGGATCCCTGCGGAGCCGAGGGAGGCCGCGGCTTCCGCCGCGCCGCGCGGGGAAGCCGCCTTGAAGCGGAAACCGGAGCGCCGCCCCACAGGGAAAAAAATGAGCAAGGAAGAGCGGATGGCTTTTTACCGCGACAAATACGGCGAGGAGTTTGGCGGCGCTTCCGCCGCGCCCGTGCCCGCTGCCCAGGGGGGCAGGGGTTCCCCGCAGGCGGGGGGCAGAAAACCGGGGCGGGAATCCCGCGACAGGAAACCCGGCAACAGGCAGGACAGGTTCCGGCGCGGCAGAGGCCAGGCGGGAAGGGACCCGGGCGGGGCGCGGGGACAGGCAGCGCGGCCAGCGGAAACGCGGCAGGCCCAATCCCAGCAGGCCCCAAAGAAGCCGGGGCTGCTGGGCAAAATCATGGGATTCTTCAAAAAGAAGGACTAAGGTTTTTTTGCGTTTTTTGTAACTATCAGAGTTGTTTAGAAACCTCGGTTTCTAAACAACTTCTCTCCAAAAAATACCACTGTCAACGAGTGAACTTGTTGACAGTGGTGGAAATTCAGCCAAAAGATTGGATCTGTCAGCGAGGCCAGTGGTTTTCTTCTCCGGCTGAATAGCTGCCGTTTTTTTAAACTTAAGATGGGAAGTGACAGGATAGGATGCGTGTTGCCATTATAGGCGGGGGGCCTGCGGGGCTTATGGCCGCGGCCGTCCTGTCCGGCGGGGTAAGGGTATTCGAAAGCGGAAACCATCCTGGCAGGAAGCTGCTTCTTTCCGGCGGCGGCCAGTGCAACATCACCCACGCGGGCGGCCCGGAGGATTTTCTGCCGCACTATGGCGGGAACGGCAGATTCCTGAAGGCGGCCCTCCACGCTTTTCCGCCGCAGGCTCTTTTGGGTTTTTTCCGCGCCCGGGGCCTTGAGTTTGTCACGCGCGAAGACGGCAAGGTTTTTCCCGCCAGCCTGAAGGCCCGCAGTGTTCTGGACGCGCTTGTGCGGGCGGCCTCCGGCGCGGTCTTCCATACCGGCACAAAAGTCACGGCGCTCCGCAGGGTTTCGGGCGTTTTCGTCATCGAAACAGAAGAAGGCCCAAGGGGCGATAAAAACCGCTACGAGGCGGACAGGGTCATCCTGGCGACGGGGGGGCTTTCCTGCCTCGAAAGGGGCTCCGGTGGCAGCGGTTACGGGCTGGCCCAGGCCCTTGGGCACAGCATACGGCAGCCCAAACCGGCCCTGTGCGCGCTATCCAGCCCCGGCCTCGCCCCCCTCGCGGGAAACAGCTTTCGGAATATCGGCGTCTCGGTTTTCAGGCCGAACAGCGAGGCGGCAAACGGCCGGCACGGCCAGGCGCCTTGCGGCCGGGCAGGGGGCCTTGCCTTCCGCGCGGCAGGGGACCTGCTTTTTACCCACCGGGGAGTCTCCGGCCCCGTCGTCCTGAACCTGTCCCGCCATATCGAGCGCGGCGACACCCTTGCCGTGAATTTCCTGCACCCCCGCAAGCCCGAGGAATTTCTTGCCGCCTTTCCCCCCGAGGCAAAGAAAGACCCCCGCAAAACCCTGGGCGGCCTTCTCTCCGAATATCACCTAACGCGGGCGCTGGAAGACTGCATCCTTGGACGCCTTGCCATCCCGCGCGCGAAAACCTGCGCCCTTCTTGCCCGTTCCGAAATGCGCCGCCTCGCCGAACAGCTTGTGCGCTTTCCCGTGCCGGTCGCGGGAACCGGAGGCTTCCGCAGCGCGATGGTGACAGCCGGCGGCCTGTGCCTGGACGAAGTAAACCCCAAAACAATGGAATCCCGCATCGCGGCGGGCCTGTACTTCGCCGGGGAAGTCCTCGACATAGACGGGGACGAAGGCGGCTACAACCTGCAGGCCGCGTTTTCCACGGGCTATCTGGCGGCAAAAAGCATCGCCACATGATAAAGAAAGATTAACCACGGACGACACTAAGAGCCTATCCCCAAATAATTCCCCGCCTTGCACAACAGAATAAGAGAAACCACCAGGGCATCGGCGTTTACTTTTTTCAATCGCATTGATCATTTTGGCACATTTTTTGCGCCCCCAGGCGCAAAAAACCGGGCTATCCGCTCCAATCTTTTGGCTACGCCAAAAGGATTTCCGCTTCTATCCCTTGTGCCCCACG
>JAISXE010000158.1 GCA_031270615.1 Spirochaetia bacterium | reverse complement strand
TCCAGCGCGTGGGCATACCCGCCGTGCGCCGCTACCGCCGCGGCCGGAAGATAGGCGGCGCCTGCGGGCAACTGGGCGGCGGCTGGCAATCGGGCTGATGGCAGACCGGGATGGGCCGCCGGCCGCGCGGACAAAACCGGCGAAAGGGGAGACAGGAAAAACCACGGACTTCACTGACGAAGAGTATGTACCCGCGAAGGCGCAGAAGCCAAAATTAAGAAAGGAAAAAAGCGGGAAAAAAACCTGGCATTCCAACTCTTTTGCGCCTTATTCGCCTTCGCGCTGCCTTCCCTCTTCCTGCCCGTGTCCGTCCGTGTGGCCAGCGTTTTTCCGTGTAGTCAGTGGTTCCTCTCATCCGTCCGTGTGGTCAGTGGTTCGCTTTTTCCGGCCAGGCGGGTCATAAATCCTCCCCCCGAAGCGCCTTCGGCTTGCCCAGCACTTCCGCCATGACGATGGCCCGCTGGAGCGGCCCCAGGCGCGAGATGCGGGAAAAGGCGCTTTCGGGAATTGCCGGCTGCCCGGCGGTTTTTCCTTTCGGCGCTTCCGCCTCCCCCCGCCCAAGCCCCGCCGGGATCGCGGGCGCGGGCTTCGCGGCCTCAGGCTGGGGGCCGCCGCGCGCCTCCGGCTGCGGGGGAGCCTGCGCGGCTTCCCGCCCCTCCTCCGGGCGAAAGGCCCGCCAGGCGGTCTGGACGGCCTCGTCCTCTTCTTCTTCATCCAACGATGCGGGAACCTGGCCGCCGGAAATTTCCCGCAGGAACTCAAAAACCGGATCCGTTTTCCCCGGCGGTGCCCCGGCGCGTTCGGAGGACAGGCGCCTGCGAAGCGTTTCGATTCCGTCCTCCCCGCGCGCGGGCATCCCGGCCCTTTCGGCGGCCGGCCTTTCGGCGGAAGAATTTCCCGAAGAAGCGCCCGCCGCCCCGGCGGGCGGCCTCCAGGCTTTGCGTTTTTTTTTCTGTTTGCCCACGCGCAGGATAATGAAAACGATAATAAACGCTATATAGACAAAAACGGCAGGCTCCACCTTTTTACTTTGCCCCCGGTTTCTCGCCGCTGATGCCGGCGCGCATCTGCGTATCGGCCTGGATATTGGACAGGCGGTAATAATCCATCACCCCAAGCTGCCCCTTGCGGAAAGCCTCGGAAATGGCAAGGGGAATCTCCGCCTCCGCCAGAACAACCTTGGCGCGGTTTTCCTGCACAAGGGCAATCATCTCCTGCTCGCGGGCCTGGGCAGAAGCGCGGCGTTTCTCCGCCTCGGCCTGGAAACGCCTCTTGTCGGCCTCCGCCTGGTCTGCCTGGAGTTTCGCGCCCACGTTTTCCCCCACATCGATATCGGCAATATCGATAGAAAGAATCTCAAAAGCCGTCCCCGCGTCAAGCCCCTTTTCCAGAACGCGCTTTGAAATCAGATCGGGGTTTTCCATAACAACCTTGTAGGACTCCGAAGAACCAATGGTGGTAACGATGCCTTCCCCCACGCGGGCGATAATCGTTTCCTCCGTGGCGCCCCCCACAAGCCGCTCAAGGTTGGCCCGCACGGTGACGCGCGCCTTGACCTGGAGCTGGATGCCGTCCTTGGCAACCGCGTCAATCGTGGTCTTCCCCTTGGCAGGATCCGGGCAGTCGATAACCTTGGGGTTGACGCTGGTCTTGACGGCCTCAAGCACGTCGCGCCCCGCAAGATCAATGGCCGCCGCCCGCTGGAACGGCAGGGGGATATTCGCCTTGTTCGCCGCAACAAGGGCCTGGCTTACCCGCGTCACGTTGCCCCGGGCCAGGTAGTGGGTCTCCAGAAGATCGGAATCAATGGGAATGCCCGCCTTGGTCAGCATGATCCGCGCCTCCACAATAGCCGCCCCGTGGACATGGCGCAGCCACATCCCGATAAGCCTGCCCATACCCACAGGCGCCCCGGACAGAAGCGCCCGGAACCACAAACCAAAAAACTTGCCGATGATTGCCAAAAACACAATGGCAAAAAGGGCAATCGCCACATACACAACTACAGTCGTAATATCCATACTGCTTCATCCTCCCTGAAATTTCGCGAATCTCCGATACACTATATCAGCTCTTCGGCTTTACGAGTATATGGTTTCCCCGCACGCGCAGGGCAACCAGCGGCGTTCCCGCGGCAACAAACGCGCCGTCCGTCTCTACGCTGTATTCCACGCCGCCGAACTCCGCGCGGCCCGAAGGCCGCAGCACCGTCACCGCCTTCCCGCACTGCCCCTCAAGCCCTGGAGGAACAAAACCCTCCCCCCCTCCGGCAGGCACATCCCCGTCCCCGGGCAAAGGCCCGCCCGAGGTCCCCCGGATCGCGGTTTTCAGCGTCAGGCGGTCAAAAAGGCGCAGCCTCGGCGCGAACAGGGCCAGCGCCACAATGCCGGCAATCCCCGCGCACAGGCCCGCCCCGACAGTCAGAATATTCCCGTACAGCACATCCCACTCCCAGGGCACATCTGGAATGACAAAATCCTGCATGGACAAAACAAGGGCGGCCCCGACAAGAACAATCCCCGACACGCCCGCCACGCCGAACCCGGGAATCACAAAAATTTCCAGCACAAGAAGGCCGATCCCCAGAAGGAACAGCAGAATCTCCGAGGAATCCACCGTGCCGAGCATCGCGTTTGTCCCGAAAATCGCAACGAAACACAGAATGGCAACGCTCCCCGGAATACCGAAACCAGGCGTGGAAATCTCAAGAAACAGCGCCCCAAGCCCAACCAGAATAAGGATGCCCTGCAGTCCCCCGGAAGCAAGAAAAGCGACAACCGCGTCCGCCGAAGACGGCTCCAGGCTGCGCAGCTCCGGGGCGGCGTTGAGCGTCTTCAGCAGCGAAGAATACGCGCCCTCGGTCCCGGAAGACAAACCGTAGCGCAGCGCCTCCCCCGCCGTAAGGGAAAGCAGCTTCCCCTCCGCCGAAACCACAGGCCCCCGCCTGACGCGGCCCGGCCTCTCCCTTTCCAGCCGCTCCGCCTCCTCCACGAAAACCGCGGAAATCCTGCCCTCCTCCTCGATCTCGACAAGCGCCACATCGTAGTCCACCATCGCCAGCGCAAGAGGAACCGGGTGCCCGTTCTTTTCCGCCAGCGCCGCCATCTGTGCCCGCACCGCGCTGATGTTCTTCTCCCCCGCGGACTGCACGCCCTCCTGCCCCTGGACAACCGGCGCGGCCGCCCCGATGGAAGTCCCCGGCGCCATGTAAATCGCCGAGCAGGACATCGCAATCAGCGCCCCCGCGGACCAGCTTACCCCCATACCCTGCGGACTCTGCCGGATATACGCCACGGTCTTCACCCCCTCAAGGGAACCAATAAACGAGGAAATCTGCAAAGCCGAATCCACCCGCCCGCCGAAAGTATCGATATCGAAAATCAGAAACGCGGCCCCGTCCCCCAGCGCCTTGCCCGCCTGTCGCCTAACGTGCGTCGTCATGGAAGGCTCAATATCCCCGTGGATGGGAACCACAAAAGCCCCGCCCCCCCCGTCGGCCCAGACAGGCAGCGCCACACAAACAACCAAAATAAAAATCTTCATTGATTAGAGTATAACCCCAACCGCCGGATTTCTCAAGGAAAGAAGTGGGAGTCAACAAGCAACAAAAATTTGGGCGCATTTTTTTGCGGGCTACCGCAAAAAAACCGGGCTTTCCGCTCCAAGTCCTCGGATTTGCCAGGTTGCATGGACGAACAGCGATTTTGCTTTGCAAAATCGCGACCAGCCCGCCGCAAATCCTGTGGGCTTTCCGCTACAATCCCTTGCGCGTGCCGTGCAGCGGCGTCTTGCGCGGAAAAATAAGAAACCACTGACCGCGCGGACGAAGACTGACAAGGGCAAACCAGGCTGGATAGCATAAGCGCCGCCTGAGCCTATCGAAGGCGCGGTTTCCGTGCCTGTCCGTGGGGTCGGTGGTTCTTTCCTATTCCCAGCCGCCAGGGGTCCCGGCTGTGGCGCTGTTCAGGTTCACCCCCGTGCCCGCCGTGGTGTTGCGTTTCTTGGGGCCTGAATTGACATAGAC
>JAISXE010000411.1 GCA_031270615.1 Spirochaetia bacterium | reverse complement strand
CTTTTTGCCGCCCGGCGGCAAAAAGATTGAAGCGAAAAGCCCGGCTGGTCGCAATTTTCTTTAAGGCCGTACAAGCAGGCCGTGGGCGTAGCCCCGCGTTGGTGAAACAGAACGGTCTGCCGCCCATGCAACCCGGGTTTTTGGCGCGGGAGCGCCAAAAAGGCGCACATCTTTTTCTTAACTTGTTGACCCCTAACTCCGCCAAAATTGGGCAGCCTATGACGTAATTCCTTATTACATATAGAGTTAGCAAAAACATAGACAACCTAACGTTACCCTGCTTATGTTTTCTTAATTCCTTATACTGTAAGGAGTTAGGGCATAAGCAACCTAAAAATAGCGGAGTTAGGGGTTGACAGTGGGAGCCTCCCCTTTAAACAGAGTTTTGGAACAGGCTTATCTATTTCCGGATATTTATGTGATAAAATATGCAAAATTCCACAGTTTCATAGCCTTGCATCCAGTGGTCATTACAATTATTGCATTACCCCAAATGTCGCCTTGAAAATACAAAAAAGTATTCCTCCACACCCTATGAAGTAAAATGCCTACAGGACAAGCCCATAATCCAGTATACATCAAAACTAAAATTGTCTGAATATGGTTGAGGGTGTAATGCCTATCGCCACTACCCGAAATTCAAAACCGAGGGGTCGTAATCCGCAGGCGGAATAAAACCCAGAAGCTCCATGCTCGTCGCCGCCAGGCTGCTGATTCCCAAGCCCTCCTTCAGCGCGGCAGAATACTCCCCCTTTGATTCGGGGTCGTAAATGATGCAGGGCACGGGGTTCAGGGAGTGGGCGGTTTTCGCCCGCGGGCTTCCGTCTTCCTTGAGCAGAACCTTGCCGGTCTTTTTGTCGTGCTCGTACATATCGTCGGAATTGCCGTGGTCCGCTGTGACAACGAGGACGCCGCCCGCCTTTTTTACCGCCTGCATGATGCGGCCCAGGCACAGGTCAACGCCTTCCAGGCCGCAGACAACCGCCTGGTAGATGCCCGTGTGCCCCACCATGTCGCCGTTGGGAAAGTTCAGCCGTATCATGCCGTAGCGCCCGCCTTCGATGGCCTGGATCACCCTGTCGGTAATCTCCGCGCACTTCATCCAGGGCCGCTGCTCAAAAGGAACAACATCGGATTTTATCTCAACATAGTCCTCAAGCTCCTCGCTGTACTTGCCCAGCCTGTTCCCGTTAAAAAAATAGGTAACGTGCCCGTACTTCTGCGTCTCGCTGATGGCAAGCTGCCGCACGCCGGAGGCCACAAGATACTCGCCCAGGGTCCGGTCTATGGACGGCGGGGACACAAGATACTGTTTGGGAATGTGCAGGTCCCCGTCGTATTCCATCATTCCGGCGTATTCGACCTTGGGCCGCCGCCCGCGGTCGAATTTGTCAAAACCGTCCTGCTCAAAAGCCGAGGTAATCTCCAAGGCCCTGTCGCCGCGGAAGTTGAAATAAACAACCGAATCCCCGTCCTCCACCTGGCCCACGGGCTTCCCGCCTTCGGCAATAACAAAGGGCGGCAGGTCCTGGTCAATGGCCTGTGTCTCCCCGCGCAGGGTTTCGACCGCCTCGCGGGCGCCGGCGAATTGCCGCCCCTTACCCTGGATATGGATTTCCCAGCCCTTCCGCACCATGTCCCAATTCGCGCCGTAGCGGTCCATCGTGATAACCTGGCGGCCGCCGCCCGAGGCGATCCGGTAATCGACGCCGCCCGCATTCAGCTCCGCGAGAAAAGCCTCGAAGGGGTCAATATATTCCAGCGCCGAGGTTTCCCCCACGTCGCGGCCGTCAAGCAGAATGTGGACCCGCGCCCTTCCCACCCCTTCGGAGGCGGCCTGCCTCAGCATGGCCTTCAGGTGATCGATATGGCTGTGGACATTCCCATCGGAAAAAAGCCCGATAAAATGCAGGCTGCCGCCTGAGGCCTTCACGCCGCCCACAAGTTTTTTCCATACCCCTCCCGCGAACATGGCACCGCTCGATATGGAGGCGCTTACCAGCTTTGCCCCCTGGGCGAAAACACGGCCGCAGCCCATGGCGTTATGCCCAACCTCGCTGTTCCCCATATCCTCGTCCGAGGGAAGGCCAACCGCGCTGCCGTGGGCCTTGAGCCTGGTATGCGCGCAGCCGGAGTGCAGGGCGTCCAGGGCAAGGGTCTTCGCCTCCGCCACCGCGTCCCCCTGCGCGTATTTGCCGTAACCCACCCCGTCCAGAATGGCAAGCACCACCGGACCTCTCCTTCCCCTGAATTTGGGATTTTTCCGCAAGGCTTCCACCATACTATTATCTCCTTCAAATACCCGTATCTGTTATTCGCTATCGGCCCGTCCCGGCTGCCTAACCGAAAACAACGGTTTTATTTCCAAATATAAGAACGCGGTGCTCCAGATGCAAACGCACCGCCCGCGAAAGCACGATTTTTTCCCGATTCTTGCCCTTCCGCACCAGGTCCGCCACCGCGTCCCGGTGGCTTATCCGCGCCACATCCTGCTCGATGATCGGCCCCTGGTCCAGCTCCGGCGTCACATAGTGGCTCGTCGCCCCGATGATCTTGACGCCCCGCTCAAAAGCCTGGTGGTAGGGCTTCGCCCCCACAAACGCGGGAAGAAAACTGTGATGGATATTGATTATCCTGTTTTCAAACTCAGCCACAAACGCGCCGCCCAGAACCTGCATGTACCGCGCAAGAATAACCAAATCGATCTTTTCCGCCCTCAAAAGCTCAAGCTCCCTCGCCTCCGCAGCCGCCTTCGTCCGGGCCGTCACTGGAATGACATGGAACGGCACGCCGAAATACTCCGCCACCGGCGCGAGCTCCTCATGGTTACTCACAATCATCGCGATGTCGCCCCGCAGCTCCCCCTCCCGCGTGCGCAGAAGCAAATCGTACAAACAATGATCCAGCTTTGAAACGAAAATCGCTATACGCGGAACATGGGCGGAAAACTCAAGCCCCCAGCCCATCGAAAACTTTTCCGCTATCGGCTCAAACGCCGCCCGAATCCTGCCCTGCGGAATACTGAAACCCTCAAGGTCCCACTCGACCCGCATAAAAAAAGTATCCGTCTCCGAATCCGTATGCTGATCCGAATACAAAATATTCCCGTTATACGCAAAAATAAAATGCGACACCTCCGCCACAATCCCCCGCACATCGGGGCAGGAAAGAAGCAAAATCGCCTTGTCCGCTGGACTCCTTGCGCCGTTCATAATCCTATCGCCCATTATAGAGCAAGCGCGCGGAAGTGGGAAGAGGCAGGGCGATTGCCTCAGGAATTCCGATTTCAAAACGAAAATCACAAGAGCCTTTCCCAAAACCCATTTATAATTTTACTCCGCTTTGGAATTTTTGCGCGTTTTTGGCACAAAGCGCCAAAAACCGGGCTTTCCGCTCCAATTCCTCGTGCTTGCTTCGCAAGCCCTGCGGGATTTCCGCTTCAATCCCTCGCGCCCCACGGGCTTCTCGGGTTTTGGAACAACTTCACGAAACAAAAATACGCCCAAAATGAAAAAGCGTCGCTAATATCCCCTGTTGAGGCCATACTAAGGGCTTGAATTTTTCCGAAATCGGAATTGCTGCGATTGCCTGCGCATGTTTGCGTATGTCCGTGTTGTCCGTGGTTGGTTTTAGGGTGAGCCGCGGCCTCCCGTCAGGCAGTGGAGAAAATACGTAACCGCGAGCAAGTCGGCGCAGCCGCCCGCGCTGATGTTTTTTGCGACAAATTCGGCGTCGGTTTTCCGGGCCATGCGGAGCATCTCTTCCATCGATGGGTCTGTGGCCAGAAAATCCGCCGCCTGTTTCTGGACCCGCCGCAGGGTGGCCAGGTCCGAGCGGTGGACGATATTGGTGTCGTCCGCGGCGGCAAGAAGGGCAAGAAGCGCGGCCACGCCGGCGTCGTTCATGGAATGCCCGGCCCCCAGCATGCGCCGCAGCATGGGCAGGGAATGCCCGCGCACATGGGGAAAGCCGTCCGCCGCCTCCCCGCGTATGCCCCGTATCGCATAACGCAGGTACAGCTTTTCTCCCGGCGTTTTCGCGCCTGCGGTGCCAAGATCGGCAAAATCCTCCATAACGCGCGCCGTCATTTCCCCGCACAGCCGCGTGATTTCATCAAGAGCCGGTTCGCCGGACGCGCGGTAAAGCCGTCCGTAGGCGGCGCTGATAATTCCCAGCGAAAAGATAATCCCCTTGTGGACATTGGCCCCGCCCGAGGCCGCGCGCATATCGATATCCGCGAGCTTCCCGCCACGGCGCAGCGAGGCGAAAAGGCTCACCGCATCCCCGCGGCTTTCAAACCCTGCCAGGGCGCAGTCCCGGAAATACGGAAGCAAAGCCGCGGCGGAGTCTATGAAACTGAAAAAATCCATGTCGGCGTGCGAGCCCTTATGCTCGCGGTCCACCAAACCCGGCTTCGGCGTTGTGGCCACCTCGCCAATAAGGGCCTTCAGCGCCGCGCCCGTTATCGTGTCGGCCAGGGTTTTTCGCAGCCACCCGTCCATAATGGCCAGCATGGCGTCCCGCACTTCCTCATGCCCGTGGGCGCGGCTGCGGGCGCAGGCGAAGGCGTTTTTGCCGCAGACAAAACACTGCCTCGGCGGGGCGCCGGTTTCCTGCCGCGAAAGCTTTTGCCCGTCGGGCCGCAGAACATCAAAATCGAACAGCCTCCCCAGGGGATGGGAGGCTTCAATATCACAGGCCAGCGTTTTTATATATCCGGCGGGCGCGTCAAGCGAAAAATACGCGGCGTATCCGGCATCGCGCCGCGTCTGTTCCTGATGGACAATTTCGATGCCTTCGCCGTCCAGCGTCCGCCCCAGGGCACGGACGGCCTCCCGGAAGCACCGCAGGGCCAGGGGGAAGGCTTTATACTCCCCCGCGATATTGAGCGTCAGGCAAACCAGCGTGCGCCCGTATTGGCTCAATAAACGCTGCTGGCGGGAAGCCCTGGCTTCCCGCTCGGCCAGCACGTCCTCGAGGCGGACGGGCACGCATCCTTCAAACACATTCATCGCAGGCACGCCCTGTTATGCCATTTTTTCGACACCCAGCTTCTCACAAAGTGCATGGTATTCTTTTATAATCTCAACAGGATATTGTATACCCTCTTTCATCTGTTTTTCATACATGTTGTGTTCCAGTTCGCCGGGGACAAAGATCTCGTCAAAACCTTTTGCCTTTTTGCCGCGTTTCAGATAATCCACATAGTCATCCATCCGCTGCTTGAACTCCTCCCCATCGCCCATCGCCGATATGTCTATGACCTGGACAAGCTGGCCCGCGTTGAAGGGAACCGCAGGCTGTTCATACAGGTCCACCATCGTCGGCCCGATGGCCGCCCCGGGCAGCAGGGCGGATATCATTGACACGAGGATCGAAAGGCCGGATCCCTTGTAATCGCCTGCCGGCCGGACGGTGCCCCAATACCCGGCAAGCGGATCGCTTGTGGGGCAGCCTTCGGCATCCAAGGCCCAGGTATCCGGAATGGGGGTTTTCGTTTTCATCGCCATAACGATTTTCCCCCGGGCAACCACGCTCTGGGCCATGTCCAGGACAATCGGGCGCTTTTTCTTGCAGGGAAGCGCAATCGCGAACGGGTTGTTCCCGAGCTGCCTCTCCCTTCCGCCCCAGGGTGCCATAACCGGCCCGCCGTTTGTCCAGACAAAGCCAATCATATCCTCGCGCGCCGCCATCTCGGCGAAATAGGCGCAGGTTCCAAAATGGTTCCCCCGCTTAATCGAGACGGCGGCCGAGCCGCATTGCCGTGCTTTTTGAATCGCGATTTTCATGGCGTACACGGCGACAACCTGCCCCATCGCGTTGTGCCCGTCCACCAGGGCCGTCGCGGCGCGCTCTTTCACCAGGGCAGGCCGGGCCGTCGCG
>JAISXE010000406.1 GCA_031270615.1 Spirochaetia bacterium | reverse complement strand
TATATTATAAGGAATTACGGAAATTTAAATACGTCTATTCTATATGAAAGATTAGTAAGTAATCAATGTCAACAAGTTAAGGCATAGGTCAGCCCGTGGGGCGCCAGGGGCTGGTCGCGATTTGCTTCGCAAATCGCTGCTCGCCCATGCGGCCAGGATTGCAGCGGAAATCCCGCAAGCCCCACAAGGGGCTGAGGAATTGCAGCGGAAAGCCTGGCTGGTCGTATTTTGTATCCGCTACGCGGATACAAAAATACTGCTCGCCCATGCAACCCGGGTTTTTGGCGCGAGAGCGCCAAAAAGGCGCACATCTTTTTCTTAACTTGTTGACAGTGGTTTCTCATATTCATTTCGTGCAAGGCCAGTGGCCCGGTCCTTTAGTTTGCGGCCAAATACTCCTCCAGGGATACGGGAAACTCCTCCGCTATTTTTTTCTCGGAACCCACAATCGCGCGGTTCTCCGCGTCCTGTTGGCTTGCCGGATGTGCCCCGCGGAAAATAAAATTGTAGGAAAAAAGCTCCGCCGCGGTTTGAGTGTCCCTCAGCACCGCGTCAATAGTGCAGCGCGCATTGTAATACTGGTTTTTGCTTGCCGGCTCAAGGCTTGCCGTGACTTCCAGGGCATAACGGGAATTGTTGTTGCCTGTTTTGAAACCGGCGGCGGTAAACACCTTCGCGAAGGCCGCCTTGATCCGTCCGTTTTTGTCCCCCGTGACCCGCACATCCACCGGAATGGCCTTTGCCGTGTTCAGCGTCGTGGAAACTTTTGTTGCCAGCCGGGAAACTTCCGGCGCGCGTTCAGGGCCGCCAAGCAGGGCAAGAATCAGCGCGTAAAGCTCCGCGCTGTCGGCGGTTTGCAAAGCCTTTTGGCATTTCGAGATGGTCTCAAGCGAAACCCCGCCTGAAATATCGATAAGCGTATTGATTTCGCTTATGGCCTTGCCAAGTTCGGCGGCGTAAAGTCTGGCGCACGCGGATTTTTCCATCACGGCGACGGCGTACCAGCTTCTGTTTCTTGTATCGTTCCAGGTGTTTTTGATCTCCGCGCCGATCAAGTTGTCCAGGGCGGCCACAGACTCAATGGTCTGGGACATGTTCGACTCCGACACGGAGCGGCCATTCACCTGTTTTTCGGTATCGCTGATGTTGACCTTGCTGGATACCGACTGCCTGAAATATGCCGTCAGCGCCCCTTTCGCGTTGCTTTCGGCGCTCTGGCGGCTGGTCCCGATGCCGACCGCGGAAACAAATAATTTTTCGGGATAGGCGATGGAAGGCTTGTCAACCCAGGCCGGCCTGTCCTGCGCGGCCAGGGTTGTGGCGCATAACGCTGCAAACAGAAATATCGTGAGTTTTTTCATTGGTTTCCCCATTTTCCTTATTTCCCCCATAAAAATAGAAATTCGACTGGCTTGTACCTATTCCGGCGTTGGCTTGGCCGCCAGCAAAGTCCACACGGCGCCTGTTTTCCTGTCAAACCATGTTTCCAGTATCATGACGTTTGTCAGGCTGCCCCTGCTTACCGTGATATTCGTCGTCAGCTTGGCGCCTGTCACATCGACGGACTCTCCCGCGACTTTCGTTGACAGACCGGGCAGCAGCGAGGCGATGGCGTTTTCGTATGAAGCCTCATACGTTTTTGGGATCGATCCCTTGTTTTTCGACGTGCCCACGCCGGCCAGAAAACCGGGAATAACCGCAGAATAATTTTTGACCCAGTTCGGCGCCCCGTCTTCCATGGCCGAGGAATAGTCCGGGACATCAAGGACGCCCGAATATTTTGTTCGCACGTACACGGCGCCGTCTTTTTCAAGCACGTCGCTGTCTTTGTCAAACACCAAATCATTGATGAATGATTCAGGCGTGTTACGGAAACTGAGCCGGTAGTCAAAGTCCGCGTAGTAATCCAGATTCCCCGAACCCTGGTTGAGTACCGTGGCGCTTTCCCCGTAAACGCCGTGGTAGAGCGTGACCTTGCGCGCCGCATCGGCAAGGGCCGCGGCAACAGCCTCGTCTTTGTTGCTCCGCCGGCCGGCGATCCCAATAACCGTTAGCGTGCCTTTTGAAGGCCGCGTCACCCAATGCCCGCCGCTATGGATTTCTTCAAGGCGCGCGGGCGGCGGATCCGCAGCCTCCGCCGCCGAAGCCGTGGCCTCTTGCCGGGAGCTTTGCTGAACGCCCGGGCCGCCGGCGCATGATGCAACCAAAACGCCCGTACATACCAGTAGCAAAAATTTTTTCATAGTTATCCCGTTAGTAAAAAAACCGCGAAAAGCACTTTCGTGCAATCCGCGGTACAACACTAAAAATACACTAATCCCCAACCGGAACCGGGCCGCCGCCGGCGGCTTTGTCAAACGCGTTGTCCATGCGGGAGAGCGCATCGAAGGCCGCCGCCGCTGGAACCGCCAGTTTCCCGGCCGCTGTGGCCGCGTCAAAATCTTTGGCGGCTGCGGACTTGCTGTATTCCATCACAACCCAGAGCAGGCCGTCCTGGGTGTTCATGGCGACGGTTTTGGAGCCTTTCAGGTCGGCCTTGGCAAGAGCCTGGGTAATGCTTTCCTGGAAAGACGCCGCCGCGCCCGGATCAAGCTCGCTTGCTGCCGTGTAATCGGTGACCATGTTCTTTACGATGGACTGAAGCTGCCGGGCAATATCCGCGCGGGCGCGGGTTTCGGCCATGGTCTTGCCCATTGACATTTTTGACATGTCGTTGCCGATTTTGTACGTTCCTATGCCGATAAGAACATCCTCGGACGCCTTGAGGTAGGCGTCATTGACGAATTGCGGAACCCCGCTCAGATTAACCGCGGGCGCTTCGGCTGCGGCCGCTGCCGCAGCCTGGGACGATGCCGCCGGTGCGGACGAAGCCGCCGGCGCCGAGGCGCATCCCGCCGCCGCCAGTACCAAAACGGCGGCCAACAGGAAACCCAAAATTTTTTTCATTTTTTTCTCCTTCTGTCCGGATTCGCGCCGGACTGCTTTTTTCAAAATCAATCCTGCCCGGCGGCGTGCCGCCGGGCAGGTGTTTTTTAGAATCTAGTCCCTGATTTCACGACGACTTTTTTTATTTCGTTGTTTTCTCCGCTCCAGATGATCCTGTGGGTTGTGATATCCGTGGCGTCCGCAGTCACAACGTAGGCGCGCACCTGTTGGTTGCCGGCGGTCTGGATGATGGTCTTCACCGATCCGGTGAGCAGGAAGTCCGCGCCCGTTTCAGCCATCAGTTGGGCCTGGCTGCTGTCGGTCGCCCAGGCGGACTGCTCCTCGGCCTCCGCCCGCAGCTCCTGGGACACGCCGGAATCCGCCACGAACTCGGCCTTGCCGCTGTTCAGGATTTCGACCTGCATGCGCTTCGAGATGATGCTGGTGTCGATAGGCTCGCTGCTGGCGTTCTTGAAATTCCCGATCTTGATTACCGGCAGCCGCTTCTTTTGCGCTTCGAATTGGCTCACCCTGGGTGATGTGAAAAATTTGTTAAGAAGATCCCCGCAGACCTTGCCCACGTCCGTGTCGTTCCAGTACCCGGTCAAATCGGTGACGGCACCTGCGTCAACCCTGCTGACTTCAGGGCCTGTGGCGCAGGCCGCGAAAACAAGCGCGCACAGCGCGCAGAGAAAACACAGTTTGGCATTCCGTTTCATGCTTTCCTCCTAATCCAGGGAGATCGCTTCAACGAGGCTCACCACTCCGGCTTTTACCTCGACGGTTTTCTGCACGGGCGCTGCCCCGTTGTAATTCACCGTGACAGTGTAGGTGCCGGGATCCAAATCAATTGCGCCGACATAGGCCTTGCCGGGCAAATAGCGCGCCGCGCGCACGTCCGCCCCTTCGGTGGCATCAAGACCTTCTTTGGCCGCCACAGCCGCCGCGCCGGCCAGGAAGGCAGGCGTTCCCTTCGCCACTGCCGCCTGCACCGCTATATCCGCGACGATATATTTCACCAGGGTGCGGACAAAGGTTTTCAGAACCGTGGCAGAGTAGTGGCCCTTGAATGTATCAACCATCACCGCCCCAATATCTTCGAGCGGTTCAAGGTCAAAGGAAGCCCCGCCTTCGACGGCGACGCTTACGCCGCTAATCTTCGACGGGCGGGCCGTTAATGTTGGCAGCTTCAGTGTGGCTGTCTTCAAGCTTTCAGCCTGCATGGGATAGTCGAACGGCTTGAGTTGTTCTTCTTTGAGCGGGGACAGTCCCGCGAAGGCCAGAACGTTCAGTTGCCCCTTTCCGGAAGGGATGTCAAGCAGCGGGCCTTTTTCGTCGCCCCGGTTTCCTGAAACCTGCAAGGCCTTGGGAACAGCCGCCCCGCCGTAAATCGGCGTCTTATATGCGTTTTGCAGCTCGAAAAGCTGGAACCTGGCCATATCCTTATTGCCGTCAGTAAGCGCGAAAACCGCGCCCAAATACCGGGCCAGGGCGGAATTGGTAAATTCGATCTTTTCTGACTCAGGGAACTTCACGGTTCCCAGTGAAAATGTGGCCCCGGCGGCTTTGAGCGCCTCTTCGATGTATTCCAAAATCGTCTTGAGCAGTGACCCCGATGCTTCCTCGGAATATTTTTCGTTCAGAACCTGCAGCTCTCCCCCGGCCTGGACCAGATCGTTGATGAGGGCATAGGCCTGGCCGTTGTTCAAGTGGTAGGCGTTGAGGGCGTTGAAGACGTTCACATACACGTCCTCGTAGTCCTCCCCGGCATAGTCCCGGGAGTTGTCGTTGACGATGTAGGTGGCTATCTCCGCCGTCACGCTCTTGGCATAGGCTTCCTCGATAAGGCGCTCGGCCGTTCCCAAATCGTCGTAGGAGGCCTGGAAGTCGCCGGCATAATGCTTAAGGATGCCCTTGTCCAACTGGAGGGAAATCTGGTTTCCTTCCGTGTAGATGCGCTCGTCTTCGTCTTCCGCCGCCTGTCCCGCATCGATTGCCGCGAGGGCGCCCTGAAAATCGCCTGCTCCTACCGCCGCGTCAACCGGCGCCCAGAGGTTTTCCGTCGAAGCGCATGAAAAAAGAAAGAACGCGACACTGACGAATACCACTCCAATTTTTGTCTTCATTTTCTATTCTCCTTAAAAAAAATTTGTTTTCGATAACGCGTTTCACCCATAGGTCCTCAGACTGAATTCATTTTTCCCTCCTTCACCTTCCGCCTTCTTTCTGATCCGGGTTCCCTATATGCCACGCAGTCTTTCCCCGCCGTTCTTCCGCAGCCTTGTTCCCCGGCCGAAACCGGGGGCCTCGGGTTCTGCATGCGCAAAAGGATCCGGGACACACCGATCACGTAGTTTTTGTTTTCCTCCGTCAGGGCGGAAAATTCGTCACACAGATACTCAAGCTGTCTTGTTTCCCGTAAAGTCATAACTATCCAACCTGCTTTATTATAAAGCATAATATCACTTTATAATAAAGTCTGTCAATACGGATTTGCAAAAACCCACGCATTTATGGTATTTTAAGTCTGGGCCAATGAAGATCAAAAAATGACAATCAATCAGCGCATCAAACAGGTTCGTAATACTCTTAACCTGAGCCAAATACGGTTCGCGAAGGGAATATACCTTAGTAACGGCTATTATGCCGGTATCGAGCTTGACAACTACAAAGCGAACAACCGCATCGTCGAGTTGGTCGCTTCAAAGTACGGGGTAAGCAGGCACTGGCTGGAAACCGGCGAAGGGAAGATGTTTGACAGGGAACCGCCGGACAGGAAACTTGAACAGATGATCAGTCTCTTCCGCGAATTAAACCCGCCGTTTCAGGATTTTCTTTTTGACGTTATGGGCAAGCTGATAAAACTCCAGAATGCCGGCACGGACAAGAAGGGCGGGTAGGAAGAAGCAGCCCAGCACTGTCAACAAGTTAAGAAAGAGGTGTGCGCATTTTTGGCGCCGGAGCGCCAAAAACCAGGCTTTCCGCTCCAATCTTTTGGCTAAAGCCAAAAGGATTTCCGCTTCAATCCTTTGCGCCCCACGGGCTATTTGCGCTTCGCGCAATTTAATTCTATAGTGTGAGGGTAAACGCCGATGCCCTGGAAGCAGCCACGGCTCTCTTTCATCGGCGGCGTTTTCTTTGTACACTTGCGGGCATGGACGCTATAGTTCTTGCTTCGGCTTCGCCGCGGCGGAAGGACCTGTTGGCGCGGATGGGCTTTCGGCTTGTTGTGCGCGCGGCTGATATCGATGAGGCTTTTCCCCCGGGGAGGCGTGATTTTGGGCGGCTGTGCGGCGACCTCGCGCGGAGGAAAGTCCGGGCCGTTCTTGGGCAGCCCGGGCTGAAAGGATACCGCTGGTTTCTTGGCGCGGACACTGTTGTGGTGAAGGGCCGCGACGTTATCGGCAAGCCGAAAGACAGGGGCGAGGCGCGGGGGTTTCTCGCGCGGCTCCAAGGGGCCACGCACAAGGTAGTGACGGGGCTGTGTTTGCACGACAGGCAGGGCGGGGGTTTCCGGCTTGCTTCGGAGACTTCGCTTGTGCGTTTTGCGAAGATGTCGGGGGAGGAGATTGACTGGTATCTGGATACGGGCGAGTGGGAAGGCGTGGCGGGCGCGTACAGGATCCAGGGGAAGGGCGCGTGTTTCATACAGCACATAAAAGGCAATTATACCAACGTGATGGGCTTGCCACTCCGCCTTGTTTATGGCATATTACGGGAAATCGGTTATCCCTTGGGGATAAAATCTTCCGGCCCCGGCGGGCCGCCGTGAAGGCTGCCCGCCGCGTGCCGAGAATTATGAGAAGGGCCGCACGCGGTGCGGAACGTGAGAGGAGGCTATTTTGGCTGTTGTTACTATGAAAAATTTGTTGGAGTCCGGCGTGCATTTCGGACACCAGACAAAGCGCTGGGACCCGCGGATGAAAAAATACATCTTCGCGGAGCGCAACGGGATCCACATCATCGACTTGCAGAAAACCATCACCGCCATCAAGGAGTCCTATGATGTGGTGCGCAAGACCGTGCTGGAGAACAAGTCCGTTCTGTTTATCGGGACCAAAAAACAGGCGCAGACTGCCATTCAGAGGGAGGCCGAGCGCTGCGGGATGTTCTATGTCAACAACCGCTGGCTTGGCGGCATGCTTACCAACTTCAGCACCATCAAGAAGTCCCTCCTGCGGCTCAAAAAACTTGAAAAAATGGAAGTGGACGGCAGTTTTGAGGGCATGACAAAAAAAGAAATCGCCGCCCTGATGAAGGAAAAGACAAAACTTGAAAAAAACCTCGGCGGGATCAAGGACATGAAAGAGCTGCCGGGGATACTTTTCATTATCGATACCCGCAAGGAAGCCATTGCCGTGGCGGAGGCCAACAGGATGGGAATCCCCATTGTCGCGGTTGTGGATACGAACTCCAACCCCCAGGGCATCACCTATCCCATTCCGGGCAACGATGACGCGATCAGGGCGATTACCCTTTTTACCCAGATTGTTTCCAACGCGGTTATCGAAGCGGACAACAAAATCGGCCTGGAGGTCATCGACTCCTACCAGGAGGACAACATCGACCTCAAGCAGCAGCCCGAGCAGGAATTCAGCCGCCCCGAGGACGAGGAGGTGGAAACCGCGGCGATCAGCGACCATGAGAACGGGGACGATTCGCGCTTCACCACGGAGGACTATTCCAACTATACGCCTTCCGATGAGAAAAAAGATGCCGTTCCCTCGGAAGAAGACGAGGCGGCCGCCACCGGTATCGACGAAGACAAACTGTACGAGGAATGAGGTTTTCGCCCCAGGGGCAAAAACCGCCAAACTAAACCCAAGGAGCAAACTATGGAAATAAAAGCGGAAGATGTAAAGGCCCTGCGCGAGAAAACAGGCGCGGGCATGATGGACTGCAAAAAAGCCCTTACCCAGGCCGAAGGCGATTTCGCCAGGGCCGAGAAAATCCTCAAGGAACAGGGGCTGGCGGCGGCGGCCAAACGTTCCGACCGCGCGACCAACGAGGGCCGCATCTTTACGAAGGTATGCCCCGGCCGCGCGGCCATCGCGGAATTGTCCTGCGAGACGGACTTTGTGGCCCGCAACGCCGATTTTGTCAAACTTGGGGAAGGCATCGTGCTCTCCATAGCGGCTGACAAAAAGGACCCCGGCGCGCCGGAACTGGCGGACGCGGTAAAGGATCTTGTGGCCACCGTAAAGGAAAACATGGCCCTGCGGCGGGCCGAGGCGCTTGAATACGGGGCGCTGGGCGTTGTCGTGGATTATGTCCACGAAGGCCGCATCGGCGTTCTGGTAAAGGCCTCGGCGGACAAGGCGGAAGCCCTGCTGGATGCGGCGGTAAAGGCTTTTGTTTCCGACTGCGCCCTGCATATCGCTGCCTTCGGCCCCCTCTTTCTTTCTGAAAAAGATGTCAGCGCCGCGTATCTGAAGGAGCAGGAGGAGATTTTCACCAAACAGGCGGAGAACCTCGGCAAGCCCGCCAATGTGCTTCAGGGCATTGTCAAGGGAAAAATGAAAAAACATTTCTCGGAAATCTGTTTCCTTGAGCAGCCCTTCGTGCGGGACGAAAAAAGGTCTGTCAAACAGGTTTTGGCGGATATTGGCAGGCAGGCGGGGGCGGCGATCTCCATTGACGCCTATATCTACTACAGGGTCGGTGAAGATACATAATAACCAGTGCCAGAAATAAGGAACAGATATGAGTAACGTAAAAACCCAGGCAGAAGAAAGAATGAAGAAAAGCATCAAGGCCCTCCAGGAGGAGTTTAACGGCCTGCGCACGGGCAGGGCTTCCGCGGCGATTTTTGACAAGATACGGGTCGATTACTACGGGCAGAAAAGCCCTTTGAGCCAGGTAGCGACCATATCCGTTCCGGAGGCGCGCCTTATCGTCATCCAGCCCTGGGACAAAAGCCTGCTTGGCGAAATCGAAAAGGCGATTCAGATGTCGGAGCTTTCCCTCAATCCTTCAAACGACGGGAAAATCATACGCATCAGTGTCCCCCCCCTTACGGAAGAGCGGCGGAAGGAACTTGTCAAGGCAAGCAAAAACATGGCGGAGCAGAGCCGCGTGGCGGTCCGCAACATCCGCAGGGACGCCAACGACGAGTTGAAAAAGGCTTTGAAAAGCGGCGACATGAGCGAGGACGAGGAAAAGAAAACCGGCGAGGAAATCCAGAAACTGACGGACAAATATATCGCCGAAATAGGCAAAGAGCTGGAAGCCAAAGAAAAAGAGATCATGGAAGTTTGATAATGGCCCATGGATCCGACGTTTTGCCCAATTCCGGGAAACTGCCTGCCCATGTGGGCATCATCATGGACGGCAACGGCAGGTGGGCCCGCGCGCGCAGCCAAAACCGTTCCGAAGGCCACAGGGAGGGCTTGAAGGCCTCAAAAAGAATCGTCCGCGCCGCGGCGGAAATCGGCATCCCCTGCCTGTCGCTTTACACGTTTTCCACGGAAAACTGGAAAAGGGCCCGGGATGAGGTTTCCTTTCTTATGGGGCTGGTAAAACAGCATCTGCGCAAGGAGTACGAGTTTTACAAGGAAAACGGCATCAGGCTGCGATACTCCGGCAACCTGCACGGCCTTCCCAAGGACGTGCAGGAGGATATGCTGCTCGCGATTGAAGACACGAAAAATTTCAAGCGGCTTACGGTAAACCTGGCCTTGAATTACGGCGGCCGTGACGAGATTATCCGGGCCGCGCGGCGGTGGATGATCTCGCGCGGGGAAACCCGCGATCCGCAGGCCTTTACGGAGGAGGAGCTTTCATCCTGCATGGATAACCCCGACCTTCCCGACCCGGACCTGATTATCCGCAGCGCGGGGGAAACCCGGATAAGCAACTTCCTTATTTGGGAGGGCGCCTACGCGGAATATTATTTTTCCCCTAAGCTGTGGCCGGACTGGGACGAGGGGGATTTACGCGCGGCGCTCGCCGAATACCAAAACAGGGTGCGGAAATACGGCGGTGCGGTGTGAACAACGTTTATAAGCGCGTTTCCCTTTTCCTCATAGCTTTTCCCGTGCTTGCGCTTATCATCCTCTTTCTGCCCCAGGGGCATTACGCGGCGCTCAACTGCCTTATCATCCTGGCGACGGCCCTGGGTGCCCTGGAAGCCGGGGATATCTTCCGCCACCAGGGTGCTTGCGTGTCCCGGCCGCTTGTCTTTGTCCTGGGGGCGTCTCCTCCCGCCCTGCGCTACTTGAGCCAGTGGGGGATTGCCCGGGCGCGCTATCTTGAGTATTTCTATGTCCTCGCCGCGATTGTCCTTCTTGCCCGCGAGATTTTCCACAAAAACGAAGAGGGTTTCCGCCAGATCCTTCCCCGGCTGGGGGCGTGTTTTTTTATTATGCTGTATCCGGGCCTTTTCGGGCTTTATATCGTCCGCCTGACGGAGCTGCCGCACGCCGGGGTGGTTTTTATGATTTATATCGCCGCCACCTATTTGAATGATTCCCTGGCCTGGCTTACGGGGGTACTGTGGGGGAAAAGCACGAAGAACATCCTCGCGGTAAGCCCCAACAAAAGCCTGGTGGGTTTCATCGGCGGTTTTTTTGCCAGCCTCATCGTCATCATGGCATCGTCGCTTCTGTGGCCCGGATATTTTCCGCTCAGTCTGCCGAAGGCCGCCGTCATGGGAACGGCGCTGGGCGTTTCAACGATCCTGGGCGACCTTGCCGAATCCGCCCTGAAGCGTTCCGCGGGGGTCAAGGATTCGGGAAATCTGATTCCGGGCCGCGGCGGGCTGCTTGACTCTATCGATTCGCCCATTTTCAACGGGCCGGTTTTCTTTTATCTTTTCACCTTTCTGGCCGGAGGATAAGCTCCTCGTGAAAAAGATCATCGTTCTGGGCGCCACGGGTTCCATCGGGAAAAGCGCGCTGGACATTATCCGCTCCCGTCCCGACGCGTTTCAGGCGGCGGCGCTTTCCTGCCACTCCCAAAAGGAAGAGCTTCACAGGCTTGCGCGGGAGTTCGGCAGCCTCGCGTATGTGGCGCAGGAGGATGGCGGGGAGGGCCTTGTGCGGATGATCCGGGAAACGCAGGCGGACTGCGTGGTAAACGGCATATCGGGCGCGGCGGGTTTTCTGCCTTCCGTCGCGGCCATCGAATCGGGAAAAACCCTCGCCCTCGCGAACAAGGAGACCCTCGTCATGGCGGGGAACCTTGTCATGGGACTCGCCAGGCGGCACGGGACGGCCATTATTCCCGTTGATTCCGAGCATTCGGCGGTTTTCCGGATGCTGCGGGCCTTCGGCGAGGAGGCGGTTGAGTCCCTTATCCTGACCGCCTCCGGGGGGCCTTTTCGCGACGTTCCGAAGGAGAAGCTTTCCGCGGTGAGCGTGCAGGACGCGCTTAAACATCCCACCTGGAACATGGGAAGGAAAATCACGATTGATTCGGCTTCCCTCGCGAACAAGGGGCTTGAGGTCATCGAGGCCCACTATCTTTTCCGTCTTCCGCCGGAAAGGATACAGGTGCTGGTTCACCCGCAGAGTTATGTGCATTCGCTTGTCGAAACCCGCGACGGCATGCAGTACGCGCAGATTGGCAGGCCGGACATGAGGGTTCCCATTTTGAGCGCCCTCGCCTGGCCGGAGGAGTATCCCTGGACGCCGGGGAAATTCAGCCTTGCGGGGATGTCTTTGGGCTTTTCCCTGCCGGATACGGAAAAATTCCCCATGCTGGCCCTGGCCTATGCGTGCCTGAAACAGGGGGGATCCTGGCCGCTTGTCTACAACGCGGCCAATGAAATAGCGGTGCAGGCGTTTGTCGGCGGGGCCGTTCCCTTTACCGGCATTTCGGATATTGTTGCCCAAACACTGGAAACGGGGGACTGGCCGGCTTACAATAGTGTTGAGGAGGTTCTTCAGTTGGACGCGCGGGCGCGCAAAGAAGCAAAGAGGTTTTGCCAATGGCATTAATTGTAAAAATAATTTTCGGCCTCGCGGGTTTGGGGGTGATGGTATTTGTCCACGAGCTGGGGCATTTTATCGCCGCGAAACTCATGGGGATAGAGGTTGAGGCGTTTTCCATCGGCTGGGGAAAGAAGATATTCTCATTCAAAAGAAAAGAAACCGAATACCGCGTTTCGCTTCTCCCCATAGGCGGTTACTGCAAGATGAAGGGCGAGGACGCGATGAAAGACGCGCAGGGCATTCCCGCCGAAAAGGGTTCCTTTTTCGGCGTTTCCCCCTGGCGCAGGATTGTTGTCGCCGCGGCGGGGCCGGGGATGAACTTCCTTTTCGCGATTTTCGCTTTCAGCCTGGTCTGGCTGATCGGTTTTTCATATAACACGTTCAGCAACCGAATCGTTCTTGAATCCGACTACGCGCCGGACGCCGGGGGCGCGGCTTTTCCCGCCACGGAGGGGGGGCTGAAAACGGGCGACTATATCACCGCCATAGATTCGCAGCCGATCCTTACCTACCGCGATTTGCAGGACGCCGTGGCGATGATGCCGGAAAAAACCCTGAAAATCGAATACCTGCGCGACGGGGTAAAAAACACGACAAACGTCACGCCCCTGCTCAACAAGGAAACCGGGGCGGGAAAAATCGGCGTGTACGCCTGGGTGGAACCCCTCATTGGGGAAGTGCGCGCGGATTCCGCGGCCCATATAGCCGGCCTTGCCGAAGGAGACCGAATCCTGAGCGCAAACGGCAGGGATATTCCCCACACTCGGCTTTTTTACGCCATCCTGCAGGAATCACCGGGCAGGACGCTTGCGCTTGTCTGCGACAGGGAAGGGCAGGTGTTTGAAACGCGCTATGTGCCGCACAGCGACGCGGAGGGCAGGTTTGATTTGGGGTTTTCCTTCAAAAGCACGCAATACTCCTCGCGGGAAACCGGCCTGGCAGGATCCCTGGGCAGGGGGGTGGCGGAAACCTTCCAGACGCTGGCCGTCACGGTAAAAAGCCTGGGCTTGCTATTCCGAGGCATCGACCTGTCGCAGGCCGTATCGGGGCCACTGCGCATAACCTATTTCGTGGGGGAAGTCGCCACCCAGGGCTTTAGCAGGAATTTCAAATCCGGCGTGACTTCCATCCTGAATTTCCTCGGCCTTTTGAGCGTCGCCCTGTTTTTTATGAACCTCCTCCCGATACCGGCCCTGGACGGCGGCCTTATCCTGCTGTTCCTTATCGAGGGCCTGCGCGGCAAGGCCCTTGCCCCGCGTTTTGTCTCCCGCTATCAGTTTGTCGGCGTTTTTTGTATTCTGCTGCTTGCCGTGCTGGCCACCATGAGCGACGTGTTCTATTTTTTCAAAATGTAAGGATTTTCGATACCGAATGGACCGCAGGTTTCTGGCGCTGATTCTTTTTTTCCCGCTTCATCTTTGCCTCGCGCTTCCGGTGTTTTCGCAGGAGCGGGGGCCGTTCCCCGATTCCGGCCATGTAGGGCCTGTTTTGTCCCTGGCCTGGGACAGGGAATCGGGCTATCTTTTTTCCTCGGGCCAGGACGGATCCCTGCGCGTCTGGCAGACATCCCCCCTGCGGCTCGTAAGAAAATTGCAGATTTCCCCCCTCCCGCTGCGGAAAATCGATGTGAGTCCCCTGACAAAGGAGGTGGCGCTGCTGCAGTCAGACGGCATGGGCAGCCATACCCTGAAAGTCGTTAACTGGGAAACCGGAAAAGTGGGGTTTTCGCAGAACCTGCCCGAAATTCCCCTTTCGCTGAAATTCTCTTCCCAGGGGAATTTTGTCGCCCTCAGCAAAACCGATTGGAAAAGCCTCGCCTTTTACGGCGCCAGGGACGGCAGGCAATTGTCCTACCTGCGGGAAGGATTCGGCATCGTTTCCTTTTTTGTGCTGTCCGACAGCGAAAACACCATCCTCACCTATACCCCCTCGTCCGGGAATTTTACCTACTGGGAAACGAAGACGGGCAAACAGAAAGAACTCGTGCGTTCCTCCGTCGAACTGGAAAACCTGTGCCCCTACAACCGGCGCTATGTCCTTGCCACGCGCTCCGGGGAGCTTCTCGCGGTGGACATGGTAACGGGCGCGGCGGCCGCGGCGGTGCGGGCCTCCGGCATAGCAAAAATCGTTACCGGGCCGGAGGGCAGAATCATTACCCTGTCCCCGGCGGAGGGCAAGACCCTGCTGCAAAGCTGGATGTTCATAGCTCCGGTGGGCGGCAGCCCGGGCATACTTTCCAAAACCGGGGAGGCCGTTCCCCTGCCGCCCGATATCTCCGATGCCGTTCTGACCCATGATTCGGGGTACTTTGCCCTCGCGGACGGCACCATCGGCAGCATGCCCGGTGGGACGAACCAGCTTGAACGGGAAGGGCTTTCCCAAACCATTCCGGTGACGGATGTCCTTGCCCTCGAAGGCGTGCTCTACGCCATCACCCCGGAGAAAATCCATATTTTCTCCTCCGACCTGTTTCGCCAGGACATCGCCGATCTGCGCCGTCCGTCGTTTTTCACTTCGTCGCTGGAAGACAACCCCCTCCACGCGGCGGCGGGTATCGTGAAAGGGACCCAAGGCGATGTTTTTCTGTACCGGAAAGAGGACGGAAAGCCGGGCCGGATTATCCGCCTGGACATTGAGAACCGGAAAGTCCTGGCGCAGTTCACGCAGTTTTCCCTTCCCCTGGTATCGGTACAGGAAAGGGAAGGGTATCTTTTCGCGCTTGAAAAAAACGGCGCGCTCAAGAAAATAGACGCTTCGACAATGCGGAGCGTCTATGAATACCCCGCGTGGAATATTCAAAGCTTCGCCCCCGTGGACAAAGCCATTTTCTGGGCGGGGACAAACAAAACCGATCAGCACGGTTCCCCCCTCGTCATGATAAACACCCAGACCGGGGAAACCGTTCCCGTGCGCACGCAGGGTTCCCTGTTTCTTGTGTATGACATTATCCACGATATCCCGCGCGGCAAAATTTACTATCTGGGCCTTTCGCAGGCAGCGGGGAAAAAAACGGAAACGCGCATTTTTTCCGCAAACGATCCCCGGAAACCGGAAAGCTCGCCGTCCTTCGGGACCTATGCCGCGGCAGACATAAATTCGGCCATCCACATCGACACCGGACAGGAGTTCGCGGTCTATGCCACCCTGGGCACTACATTCATCCGCCGCTGGTCGGGATCCCGGTGGTCGGATTTTGAGCCGAATGGCTGCCTCGTTACCGCCATACGCGACTACGGGAAACTTCTTTTTGGAATCAATAACGACGGGTCGGTTTCCGCGTGGGAAAAACGCACGGGAAAACTCGTCGGGACATTCTGCATTTTGAAAGACGGAAGCTGGATCGCGGCGGACGCGGAAGGGATGACCTTCACGGGGCGTGGGACGGGTTCGCCTTGACCTTCAAAATAGCCGCGGCGACCGCTTTCCTTACGTCTTCCGCGTAGGGGGTCCTTTTCGCGTTTTCGGCATACACGCTGCCCATCAGCGACACGCGGTACAGGGGCAGGAGCGAGTTCAGGGCAAAGGCGGCAATATCCAGAATGCAGTCTTCGCAGCGACAGTTATCCTGATTCTTTTTCAGCGCCAACTGGCGTTCCATTTCGGTAATGACAAGGTTTTCGCTTTCGTTTACCAGATTTTCAAAATTGTATTCCGTCCGCAGTCCCATAGAGAGCAGCTCCTTCCAATTTTCGTTCTTACTTTATCTATCGGCCTTTTCCGTGAAAGATTCAAACCTTGTGTAAGCCTTGATGAAACTCAAAAAGACAAGGCCGGTCGGCCCGTTCCTCTGCTTCACGATATCAAGTTTCAGTTTCTCCACAGGCGAGTGTTCCCCGGTCTCATCCTCCTCGCCATCCTTCTTTTTTTTGCGGTCCTTGCCAAGAAGCATGACAACATCCGCGTCCTGCTCGAGGGAGCCGGATTCGCGCAGGTCTGCCATGGAGGGGGCACCCGCCTGCTTTTCCGCCTGCCGCCCCAACTGGCTCAGAACCACGATGGGTATGTCAAGTTCCCGGGCAAGCCCTTTGAGGGACATGCTGATTTCGGAATATTGCTCCCAGCGCGGTATATCCTTGCGCCCAAACTGGATAAGGCCGAGATAATCAATGAAAATTATCTCCACCTTTTTCTGCTTGTGCATTCTTCTGGCTTCGGCGCGCAGGTCATGCAGATCCATGTTTGGCGTGTCGCCGATATACAGGGGTGCCTCGTAAATGCGTCCGGCCGCGTTTGACAGGCTGTTAAAATGCATGGGCTGCAGCCATCCCTTGCGTATAAGATTCGAATCCAGGCGGGCCTCGCTGGTAAGAATCCTCTGCATGATAAGCATTCTGTGCATTTCAAGGCTGAAGAAACCGACGGCGCGCCCCTCTTGCCCTTCTTTGGAGATGCCGGCTATGTTTGCCGCCATGCACAGGGCAAGGGCGGTTTTTCCGACCGAAGGGCGCGCCCCGAGGATGATAAGTTCCGATTTCTGGAAACCGGACAACATCTCGTCGATATCCTCGTATCCGCAGGGTATGCCGGTGTATGCCCCGTGGCTGTGGTGGAATTTTTCGATGACTGCAATGGTGTCCATGACAAGGCTGCCCGCGTGGGTATACCCGCTTTGGTTCTGGTCATTCGCTATGGAAAGCACCTTCTTTTCCGCGTTGTCAATGACATCTTTCAGGTCTTTGGTGTCGTCGTAGGCTTCCGAGCTGATTTCGGCGGATACCCGCAAAAGCGTCCTGCGGATGCTGGTTTCCTTGACAATCTGCGCGTAGTACACGGCATTCGCGGAACTCGGCACCCCCGTGGTAAGGGAGGCAAGATAGGCGGGGTCTATTTTGTCCAGATCGCCGGAGGCCCTCAGCGTGTCCTTCAGCGTAATCAGGTCGATGGAATCATGGCGGTTGGAAAGCCGTAAAATAGCGCCGTAAATTATCCGGTTGGAAGTCTTGTAGAAGTCCTGCTCCAGAAGGATATTGAATACTTCCGCGACGATTTCCGGGTCGGTATTCAGGAGGACGGCGCCAAGGACGGCCCTCTCCGCTTCGTCGTTGTGGGGAGGAACGCCGTCCTTTAACTGTCCATTCTGGGAGGAAGCCATTTTGCCCCTCCTTTAGTCTATGGCCGGCTCAGGTGCCGGTGCCTCCTCCGCCGGGGGCTGGGCGGCTTCTGCGGTCGGCGCCTCCCCGCCTGGGGACTGGGCGGCCTCTGCGACCGGCGCTTCCCCGCCTGGGGCTGGGGGCTGGGCAGTCTCCGCGGCCGGTGCCGCAGGGGCAGAGGCATCGGCTGCGGCCTTTTCTTCTTTGGGATTCACCGCGACGTTCAGGGTGGCTTCCTGGTTTTCATACAGGCGCACCTTTATCTTGTAATTGCCCTGGCTTTTAATCGTGTGGCCGGGCACTTCCACCCGCTTGCGTTCGATGGCGATCCCCATCCTGCCCAGCTCGTCCGCGATTGCCGCGCTGGTGACGGAGCCGAACAGTTTGCCGTTATCGCCCATAGGCATAACGATCTTCATGGTGAGCGCCTCAATCCGTTCCTTGAGGCCGAGGGCCGTCCCGCGTTTTTCCTCTTTCTTTTTTTCGATGGCGGCCCTGCGGCCCGCAATCATCGCAAGATTCCCCTTGTTATGGGGAACCACGAATTTTCGGGGCAAAAGATAGTTGCGCGCATAGCCGCGCGCGACTTCTTTTATATCCCCTTCCTCGCCAAGATTTTTTACATCCCTTACAAGAATTACCTTTGTATTCATAGGATTAACTCCTTAGTTTGTTTCTGTAGTTTATCCAAAGCTCCGATACCCCAAGTACCGAAACCCCGGCCATAATACCCAAAATAAATATGACGCCCGCCGTGAAAACCAGGGTGAAACACAAAACCAGCGCGAGCAGTTTGAAACCCCTGGGCACAGCGTCCAGGCGGGCTTTTATGATCCCGATGCCCTGGCACATATATAAAAGCGAAACCAGAAGCGCCGCGTTCCAGCCCGCTATGCCGATTATCCCCAAATCCCGGAAAAGCGCCGCAAACACCACGGTCCAGGACACAAGAAAAACATACACGGCCTTGTCCGGCATACGAAAAGTCCGGTATGGCGGGAACTCCCCCGCGACCGCGCCCATGCGCATCGCCATTTTTACCCCTATAACCCAATTCGCGGAAAGCGTGAAACAGTATCCCGGCAAAAAAGTATTCAGAAACACCTCCCGCGACATCCTGACAATCTCTTCCGTGGTCACAGGCAGCATGGCCGTCCCGCTCTGGGCGTCCTGCAAGGTCTTCAACACGGCGTCAACCTGGGCGTGGAGCAGCATGTCGAACTCCCCGCTGGTCAGAAAAAGATATAAAAGCGGGGCGTACACAAGGCCGGCCGCCAGAACCGCCATGACAAGCCGCTGCCAGATTCTGTACCTTCCAAGCCGGGGACATTCCAGAATCGCAAGCCCGACCAGGAACGACACCGGCACGATGAGGGCAATCCCCAGGAAGTCCCAGCGCAAAGCCCCGGGAGCAGCCGCCCACATCCGGTAGGCCTTTACGCAGGTGATTCCGGCGGCCACAATGCCACCGCCGTACAGGCCTGCAAGAAAACCCCGCCGCCTGTATAAAACAGCCAGCGGTATGCCAAAGATCACAATAAAGGCGCTTAATTCATAAAAAACCACCGCCCCCGCCGAAAAGACAAGCACTTCCCCAACGGCGCGGCGTTTCCCGGGATTCGCCATCTCCCGTATGCTATTTTTCCACAAAAGGCAGCAAGGCAAGCCGCCGCGCCTTTTTTATTTCCACAGTCAAAACCCGCTGGTGTTTGGCGCAGGTCCCGGTCATGCGGCGGGGGACTATCTTGCCCCTGTCGGTAGTAAAACGGCGGAGAACTTCCGGCAGCTTGTAGTCGGCCTTTATCTTCTGGGTGCAGAACCTGCAGACCTTTTTCTTGAAAAAAACCTTGCCGCCCCGTCCCTGGCCCTGGGGCTGCGGAAACCGGGGTCCCCGGCTCCTTTCGCCGACCCGCGGCTCCTCGTCGAAATCCTGTCCCTCGGTCGTATCCCGTTCCTCTATAGCAGTATTTTCATTTCCAACATATTCATCAGCCATATTTTCCTCCAAATCCAAAAATTTCTAAAAGGGAATATCGTCCTCAAAACGACCGGATTCCCGGTCGTCCGGTGCCGGATAAGCACCCTCCGGCGAGGAATCGCCGCCGTCTTCTTGCGTCTTCTGGAAGCGGCCCTGGCCGCCGCCGCCGGAGGCCCCGCCCCCGGCCCCGCCTCCCCGCGAACCGAGAAGCTGCACGTTATTCGCCACGATCTTTATCTTGCTGCGCTTCTGCCCGTCCTGCTCCCAGCGGTCAAGCCGCAGTTCGCCCTCGACGGCTATCTGGTTTCCCTTTGCCATGTACTTCGCTATCGCCTCGGCCTGTTTGCCGAAAAGGGTTATGTCGAAGAAATGCGCCTCGTCGGTCCAGCCCTCGCCCTGCCGTACCCTGCGGTTAATCGCAATCGAGAACTCGCAGATGGCAAGCCCTGAGCTGCTGAACTTCAGATTCGCGTCCCGGGTCAGCCTGCCCACAAGGACGACGTGATTAATATCAGCCATGCGGATACCTCGTTATTTTTTCTTATTGACAACCATGACTTTGAGAAGCTCTTGTTTCAGTCTCAGCGTTTCGTCGATGAGCTTCGCCTTGGCCGGATCCATATCGGCGAGAAACACCAGGTAATGCCCCCGCGTTTCCTTCTTTACCGGATAAGCCAGACTCCTCTGGCCCAGGTCTTCCTCCCCGGTAATCACCGCCCCCAGACCCGTCAACTCGTTTTTTACAATCTCTTTCCCGCGATTGTACACGTCGTCTTCCGCCCGGAAAACGCACGCAACCTCATAATGCCGCATCCCTGCCTCCTTATGGACTAATTTGAACAACCCGCCTGCGCGCGCTGTTAAAGAGGTTATGGGGAAACGATAGCACAGAGCGCAAATTGTGTCAAGGCAGCGAATGGAAAAATGAGGAAGTAGGGCACTGTCAACAAGTTAAGAAAAAGATCTGCGCCTTTTTGGCGCTCTCGCGCCAAAAACCGGGCTTTCCGCTGCAATTCCTCAGCCCCTGCGGGGCTTGCGGGATTTCCGCTGCAATCCAGGCTGCATGGGCGAGCAGCAATTTTGCGAAGCAAAATTGCGACCAG
>JAISXE010000330.1 GCA_031270615.1 Spirochaetia bacterium | reverse complement strand
GGATGATGTGTTTGGGGTATCCGTCATGGTGGCAGTAGATCGTATAGACCTTTCCATGCATGGCGGCTGACACAAGACATCTTGTTGACATTTTATGCTCCTTCCTTTTTGGTTTCGTCCGTTGTGCTTTCGGCGGACATGTCCGCCTCCGGCACTTCCCGCGCGCCCGCGGCGATGAGCTTCCCCAAGTCAACCCTGTCGAGCCGACCAAGAAGCTTTTTCTTGGTTTCCCTTATTTTCTCCCCCTGTTCATTGATGGCTTCCAACTCTTTTATGATCTCCCGGTTTTTGCCGTTGTCTTCAATAAGGTGGCTGTATCTGATATTCAGTTTTTCGCGGGCGCCCTGCTTCTTTAGCCACACGGCATGTTCGTCAATTATGCCTATTACCTCCCGCCTTTCAAATTCACGCCCGCAGGTGTTGATTCTATAATCCGAAGTGCCGACAATGCAGGAAAACGGCTGTATCCGTTTCGCGGCCGCGATTTTCCGGTCGATGAAAGCCGCCGCCGCCTTCGCGGTTGCGAACACCCGCAAGGCAGGGCTGCCTTCTTTGTTGCCATATTCGTTACCGGTATGCCAGTTGTTCTCTTCGGCGTCGTAGATTATCCCCCTTTCCCGGTATACGGTTTGGATTCCGTCAAGTCTCCGCATGCCTATGCCCCCTTCTTTTCCGTGATCGTGAAGCGCCCGCTTTCGGACACCTTCGCGTATTTCTCATACAGCCCGTCGCGTTTCAGGGCGTCGGAATCCACGGAATGCCGGTTAAACCGGCTCCACGAGATCGAGTAATCCCCGGCCCGCGCCTGCGCCTTCAATTCGTCGGGGTTCTTTTCTCCGCTGTTGACAATGGCCTCTTTGATCGTGATAGCGATCTCCTTTTTGCGCCCCTCCAACTCCTTGATCTCTTTGCCGGCAAGGACGTATTCGGCGCAAAGTTCGCGCTCGCGGTCGCCCAAGGTGATAGTCTGCTTCGCCCCCTCGAACATCCCGGTGATCATGTCGTCCTCGTTGTCGATGCCCATCGGGGCGGGCATGGTGTCCGTTTTGATGTAGTCTTCCCAAAAACACGTTTCAGTCGCGACCAGCCGGGCGATAAACTCTTCGTTGCGGCAGATCACGTAGTGGTTAAGACTTTCATCGTCCAGGATATAGGCCGACACCACGAACCACGGGAGGCCCGTTACCTTCATGTAGTGCTGCACCTGCGCGTAGTAAGCATCCGGTATCTCATCCTCGCCCCAACCGAAGTCTGTTTTTGCGGACTTGATTTCATGGCCGCCCAGCCCCTCAATGGCCTGCCACCGGATTTCTACCGGGGCTTTGGCGAAGATCACGCCGTCGATGTTTGCCAGCATGAAGGGGTGTTCCGGGTCGGCAAGCATGGCCGGGAGCGGCTCGATGTCCAGTTCCGGGAAGTCCTTTGCGGTCTCCGCGCGGATCATCGGCTCAAGGATTTTCCCCCGGCGCGCCGCCCTGCTTGTCTTGCTTTTCGGGTCCAGGTTTTTCTTTTGCAGGTAGACGGTGAGGGGGCTGCCGTAGGCGCTCATGCCCATAATCGCCCCCGCGTCCGACCCGCCGATGCCTTCCCTGCGCTTCTCCAGCCAGGCGTCATTGCCCATCCCGACAGTAGGGATGTGGGGGCAGCGTTCAAGCAAAGTCTGATAAATCATATTGCCCCCTAAAGCGCGTCCCGCACGCCTTGATGAAGTGGCGGCAGGCGGAGCGGCCAAACTCCCGGCGCTCCCGGAAAACGGCGTTTGCCCCTGCCGGGAAGCTGCCGAGATACAGGTTGTAGAGGGCGTCCCTGTCTGTCCCGGCAACAAACAGGTGTTCTGCGCCGGATGGCATTTCCGAAATGTGATGTCTTGATTTGTTCCTAAGTTCCACGAATTCCATAAAAACTCCTTCAATCTTTCATTCAATGTTCTTCCGGACATTCCGATATTGCCGAATATTCGGAATATACGAATGTTCGGATATAAAACCCAAAAAAAACCGCTTCCCTGATTGTCAGGCCTTGCCCCGGTGCGCGAAACACCGGCGACGCCTCCCTTCCCCCTTTATGCTCCGGGGGAATGAGCGTAAATAGCCGTGTTCTTTTGTTGCCACGGCAAAAAACCGTCCTTTTCTTTGCGCCAAAAATGTTTCTCTATTCATTTCTTTTCTTCCGGCTGGTTTTGTGCTTTATGAAAAACCGCCACCTCTTTGCGTTGTTAAAAACAAACAACCCGGCAAACCCCAAAATTCCCACGGCACAAATGCCGGAAACAAAATGGGCCGTCATCTCATCCCGCTTTCCGGGCGCGCTTCCCCCCGGCGTTTCATTTTCTGTCCGTCAATAAAAGCCTTTCGGGAGGCGGCCACACCGATCCCGTTTTGGGCGGCGACAACGGCGGCGCGGCAGGTGTCGTTGTCCCAGCCGCAGATTTTTATCTCGTTAAGGACTTTTGTGCGTTTCACCCCAAAGCCTCCTTTGCCCCTGTTTCCCGTTTCCTTCAGAACGGCACGTCCTCTTTCCATTATCCGTCTTGCGGTACGGACACCGCCGGGACCAGGCTTGCTTCAG
>JAISXE010000253.1 GCA_031270615.1 Spirochaetia bacterium | reverse complement strand
AGGATTGCAGCGGAAATCCTTTTTGCCGCCCGGCGGCAAAAAGATTGAAGCGGAAAGCCTGGTTTTTGGCGCTCCAGCGCCAAAAATGCGCACATATTTTCTTAACTTGTTGACAGTGGTTAAAGCGGCCTCATTTGTTGGTTATATTCGATGGTTCAATGAAAAAAATGATTATAAAATAGTGTTTGATGGTTTGTTCTATAAACCAGACTGCGGCGACGACAGAGAACAATTACTGCTTGATCAGCTTAATGAGCAGTCTTCTGATAAAAAAGAAACGCTCACCAAAGAGATGATTAACGATTTTATCACAACCTATAAAACGGACGATATTTTCAATCTGTGTAATGGCCATGATGTTACCGCGCTTCTTGTTAAGGCTTTTACTATTAACTCAAAACAGCTTGCAACGGCGCTTAGACTGTCTTTTCACCAGGAGCAATTCATCAGAACAGCCTTATACCGGAAACTTCTCGCATGGCAGACCCGGCAGGGTATAGCTGTCCTGTATTCCTTGCCCGAAGAGGCTGCCAATGGCTAAGACTATCGGCCAACTCATCATCAATTTGCCTTACGGGGAACCAAAAAAACACTGGAAATATGACCTGAATACCCAAAGTTTTACCTGCGAAACGGGCCGCCGTCCAGCGGGTATATTCAGGCAACACCCGGGGCAAATCAGTATAATGACCCCGGCTTGATTTGGAAGGCATGGTTCATATATGCCGTACTCTGTTTTTTTATAATACTTCCAAATCATTAATTTCGATACTTGGCTGGTTGTTTTTTAAATAACATAGTATCGATAGCGTTAAATCGCTTCTGCCTTCCTCTTTTGTCCATAACGGCATATAAATATCCATTCTATTTTCTTTTTCGATTTTATAAATATGTGCGATTTCAAATGCTTCTTCCGCTAGTGGTATTATTGTTTTTCCGTATTCTTTTATAGCATTTTCCAAATCCATTATATTTATACGTCCATTTGCTTTTTCTATTTCAATTTTTTTATAATTTTTATTTGATAAATCAATTACAAGGTTTTTTATCTTTTCTTTGAATAAATTCATATTTATTTCCATGTGGTTTTCAGTGCTTGCGCATAACTTCCAGGGGGCGTATTTTTCCGGCGTTCCGGGAGGGGAGCCACGCGGCAAAGAGCGCGACCAGCAGGGAGAAGCCTGCGGCAAGGGCAAGCTCTTCGAGTTTGATGGTTACGGGGATGTGTTCGAGGTAGAAGTCGGGGTTGAATATCCTGATGTGTTCTTCGGCGTTTGGGAGGAGGAAAAGCCCGCGGACAAAGCCCCAGGCACCGTTGATGAGGGTTTCCACGCCCGCGATGACTTCGTTGATCGAGACCGACAGCGCGAGGCCTGCGGCGACGCCCAGGAAGGCACCCACGCAGCCGACGAGGAAGCCCAGGATGATAAAGATGGCGGAGATTTCCCCGCCCGACATTCCCAGGCTTTTCAGGATGGCGATTTCCTCCCGTTTCTCGATTTGGATCATGACGAGGGACGAGAAGATGTTGACGGCGGCGACGCAGATGATGAGGGCCATGATGAAGATCAGCAGGTAGCGGGTGGTGCGGAAGGAAACATACTGGGCGTATTCCAGGTCGTTCCAGGTGAAGATCCTGAATCCCTGGGGCAGGACGCCGCGCAGCCCGCGCGAGATGGCCTCAAGGGGTTCGAAGGGTTTTTGGACCTTGATGCCGATGAGCTGGCGGGAGGTTTCCCGGCTCATGATTCTGTCGCCGCGCCCGATGGGGATGTAGATCCAGAGTTTGTCCATTTCCTGGTAGCCTGTGGAGACAATGCCGCGCACGGTGAAGGTGGAGACCCTGGGCATGAGGCTGTCCCCGGCGAGGCTGCGGGTGGTGAGGATTTTGATTTCGTCGCCCACCTGTACGCGAAGGCGCGAGGCGATTTCGGCGGCGACGACGGCGCTGTCCTCGGTGGAGAGGTCGAAGGCGCCGGAGCGGATTTCCATGTACGCCCTCAGCCCGGGGTCGCTGTCCCAAAGCTCCGGCGGCACGGCGCGCAGGGTGACGCCGCCCCGCCCCTGTTTCGAGTAGGCGAGGGCGACCCCCTGCCGCTCGCGCACGGCAAGGTCCACGCCGGGGAGATGCCGCATTCGGGAAAGGATTTCCCCGTCCGCCTCTTGCGCGTCCCGTCCCGCGATGGCTTGGAGGTGGTAGGTTCCGAGTTCCAGGTAGCGGGCCGTGATGCCCTGTATCATGCCGTCGGAGACTTCCATGACGACGATGAGGGGGATGAGGCTGAGGGCGACGCTTAAGACCGCCCCGCGTATCCTGCGCAGGGAGCCGCCTTTGCCCGCGCCCGCGAGGTAGCGGCCCACGACAAGGAGGGAGCTTTTCATGCGGGAAGGAGCTCCCCGCCGTGCAGGGTGTAACGCTGGTCGCTTCTGTGGGCGAGCTGGCTGTCGTGGGTGACAAGGAGGAGCGTTTTCCCGTGTTTGCGGACCACGGAGAAAAGGAGGTCCTCCACCATGCGGGAATTGCCTTCGTCCAGGTTGCCTGTGGGTTCGTCCGCGAGTATCAGAAGGGGATCGTTGACCAGGGCGCGGGCGACGGCTATCCTTTGGCGTTCCCCGCCGGACAGGGCCGTTGGGTAATGGTTTTTCCTGCTTTCAAGGCCCACATCGGTGATGAGGATTTCGGCTTTCTCCCGCGCTTCATGGCTGGAGAGGCCCGCGATGCGCGCGGGAAGCATGATGTTCTCCAGGGCGGTGAACTCCCGCAGGAGGTAGTGGAACTGGAACACAAGCCCAAGGACATTGCGCCGGTACTTTGTCAGGCCGTCCTCACTGAGCGCGCCTACCTGGTAGCGTCCGGCCTCGATGGAGCCGGAGGTCGGCGTGTCAAGGCCGCCTATCAGGTTTAGGAGCGTGCTTTTCCCGCAGCCGCTTTCCCCGGTGATGACGACGATTTTCCCCGGGTCAACGGAAAAGGAAACGCTGCGCAGGATGGTGAGCTTTTCCGAGGAACTTGCGTAGGTTTTACTGACATCCTTCAAAACAAGAACGGCTTCACTCATAGCGCAGGACCTCCGCAGGTTTAATAACCGCCACCCTGCCCGAGGCGAAATAGGCGGCAAGTGTCGTGGAAAGCATGGCAAAGCAGTACACGAAGAGCGCCTCGGTCCAGAAAATCCGGGAAGGCACTTCGATAAGATAAAAATACATCGGCGAGAAAAACGAAACCGTCTGCCCCCCCAGGGAGGGAAACCAGGGCCGCAGGGCGGTGTTTACGAGGTAGATGCATGAGTTTACGATGACTTCCGCGATGGCGAAGATCGTGTTGATGCGGCCGGCCACGAGGAAGCCCAGGAGCAGGCCGAAGAAGCAGCCCGCGAAGCCGATGAAGGCCCCTTCCAGGATAAAGATAAGGCGGATGGAAAAGGGGTCGGCGCCGAGGGCCTTGAGCACGCCGATTTCCTCCGTGCGCTCATAGACCGATCTTCTGAGGGACTGGTAGATGTTGCTGGCTACCACGACGAAGATAAGGCCGATTAAAACCATGAGCATGACCTTCTCCACGCGCAGGGCGCCGAAGATCGCCTTGTTGTATTCCCGCCAGGAAACCACGCTGCCGCCGCCGCCGATGATTTCCCCGGCGCGGCGCACGGCGGCCGCGTCGTCAAAACGGTCGTTCAGTTTTATGCCGGTAAGAACGCTGTCCGCCGGGGACATGAGGGGTTTGGCGTTTTCCAGCGACAGGAAGCCCCAGGCCAGGTCGTATTCGTAATAGCCGCTTTTAAAAACGCCCTGCACTTTAAAAACGAGGTTCTCCGGTTTCAGGCCGGAAAAGTCCGTGCCGGACATGTTGAGCAGGTTGATATGCTCCCCGGCCTTTACCCCAAGCCGCCGCGCCAGCTCCGAGCCGATGACGAGGCTTTGCGGGGAGGACAGGTCGAAACTCCCCTGGACGATGTTCAGCCTTTCCGCGAGGGAGCCGTCCGTGCCCATGATGTCCCCGGGCAGGGCGCGCAGGACGCAGACCTGGGATCCCGGGTACGCGCCGCGCGCGAGGGTCTGGATCTCCGTAAAGGGGAAAACGGCGCGCACGCCGGGGATTGCCCCTAGTCGCGCCAGGGAACCCGGCGGCAGGCCCGCCTGAGGGTCCGCGTGGCTCACGCGCACATGGTAGGAATTCAGCTCGAGGATCGCCTCGATGGTGTTCAGTTGGAAACCGTTCATGACCGAAAGCACGGCTATCAGCGTCATGACGCCGACGGCGATGCCTACAGCGGAAAGAACCGAGGCGGCGTTGCCTTTTTCCCGGCGGCGGGTTTTGAAATAGCGGCCCGCCACAAGAAATATCCACGCGGGGTTTTTCATGGGGCGTCCCCGCCGGGGATTTCCCGCTTTACCTCTTCCCCGTCCCTGAAGTAAAGCCGCAGGAACACTTCCCCGTCCCTGAAATATTCGTCGATGCGGGAGTATTCTTCCCCTCCGGCGGGGGCTTGCGGGTCGTGGGTGCGGCTCATATACATCTTCCCGCCGCGAAAGTAATGTTCCCTGACAAGGTCTTTATCGTCATTGTAAAAATATTCCCATTCCTCATGCTCCGTCCTCCGCCGGGTTTCTTTGCGCACAAGCAGGTTGCCGCTGTGCGCGAAAAACGTCACCTCCAGGCCGATGCCTCCGTCCAGGACGCTTTCCTTCGCGGGGTTGCCGTCCTCGCCGTAGTCCAGGACTGTTTCCCTGCCGGAAGCCGCGTCCCGGGTGCGCCGCTGCCTGAGCCGGAAAGGCGACTGTGTATCATAGCGGAAATCGCCGCGTTCCACAAGCACGGAATCCCGGTATTCCTCGGTATACAGGGCGTTGCCCCGCTTGTCATAGTGGAAAAGGATTTCCAGGGCGCCGAAGGAATGCCACTCGTCCCGCAGTATCCCGTGTTCCAGGTTGAAAATCGAGGTATACACGGCCCCGTCGTCGTATACCCGCTTTATGCCCCGGAAGTCCCCGGAAGGCAGATACTGGTATTCGTCGCGGAAACCCCCGGCCTGCGGGCGCGAGAAGGAAACCGAAAGCGGAGCGAGTTTTTTGTAGCCCCCCCCCGGGGCGGAATCCCCGACTTCCTCCGGGATCCCGTCCGCGCCGCCGCGTTCGGGATAGTTAAAAACGAAACGCCCGTCCTCCCTGCCGTTCGTGAAAAGCACTTCTTCCTTTACGAGGCCCGAAGGATAATAAAAAGCAAGGGAATCTTTTGCGCCTTCCACAAAAACCGTTTCTTCCTCAAGGGAGCCTGTCTGCGAATACAGGCGCTCCCAGCGGCGCGTTTCCGTGCCCTCCTTGCCAAAAAGCGTGCGGGTTTCCTTTTTCCCGCCCTCGCCGCCGGGATCCTCGCCGCTGACGCGAAGGACATACTCAAAGCCCGCATCCGCGAAGGCGCCGGGGGCATCGGCGGCATCAAAGCCATCGCTGGCATCGATGGACTCCAGGGGCGTGCCGATGGAGTTCGACTTGTACCATGCCTCCTCCCCGGCGGCCCGGGGGATAAGGAAGAGCGCAAACAAAACGCACGGAAGGGAAACCACCGGCCACACGGAAAAACACGGACTTTTCATCGGACTTTTCCGTTCTGTCCGCGTTGTCCGTGCCGTCCGTGGTAAATTTTTGTCTCTGCGTGCCATGGCTTAAATCCCGCCGAGAAGCCCGTCAAGGTACTCCTCGCGGCCGCCGGGGACAAGGTCGCCCATTTTTTCGCCCACGCCGAGAAAGGAGACGGGAATGCCAAGCTCGCGGGCAATGGCGACCAGAATCCCGCCCCGCGCGGCCCCGTCGAATTTCGCCAGGATAAGCGAGTCCACGCCGATTGCCTCATGGAAAACCTTTGCCTGGGCAAGGCCGTTCTGCCCGGTGCCCGCGTCAATGACAAGGATTTTGCGGTAGCAGGTGCCCTCGCCGGCCTTGTTTGCCACAACCTTGTCGATTTTCTGAAGCTCCCGGACAAGGTTCTCCTTGTTGTGCAGGCGTCCCGCCGTGTCCGCCAGAACCAGGTTTTCGCCCCGGGCGGCGGCGCTTTTTACCGCATCGAAGATGACCGCTCCGGGATCCGCGCCGGGATCCTGGCTCACGACACGCAGGCCCAGCCGCTTGCCGTGAAGCGCAAGCTGCTGGGTCGCGCCGGCGCGGAAAGTATCCCCCGCCGCGAGGACGATGCCCTCCACCCCCGCCCGGCGGTAATAATCGGCGAGCTTCGCGATGGTTGTGGTTTTTCCCGCGCCGTTTACCCCCAAAACAAGAAACACGTTCAGCGCGGCCGGATCGGGGGCAAGGGCCTCGAAACGCAGCCCCTCCCCCAGCCTTTGCCGCAGAAGGGCAAGAACCGCGTCCCTGGTTTTGGCCCCCTCTTTTTTCGCCTGCCCGCGCAGCTCCGAGCCAATCTTCATGGCAAGCCCCGCCCCGACATCGGCCTCGATCAGGGCATCCTCAAGCTCGTCAAAAAATTCGGCGGTATCGGTTTTCCCGCCCAGGAGTCTTTGCAGTTTTTCCCTCAAAGTGCGCATCATTGGCTTTCTTCCTTTTTCGATTGGGCGTTCCGGCCGGCCGGGAATTTCTGCGACTCCTCGCCGGTCTGGATATAATCCATCAAATTCTGGATGGTATTGATCACAAGCGAGCCGAACAGAAACAGGCTCCCCAAATAGGCATAGCGCAGCATGTTCGTGTCGTTCTGCATCTCCAGGGCCTGGTCATAGTCGTAGCCGCCGCGGCCCGTATACTGGATAAACCCGAAGGCCTCGTTCTGGTACGCGCCGTAGAGAAAAACCACCAGCGGCACGGTAAGAATGGTAACGCCGAGCGAGCGGTAAAAGCCCGCCCGCTTCGCCTGGATGAGATCGTCCCAGGAAAAAACATCCCGGGGAAGAAGATGCGTCGCGCTGAGATCCTCCGAAGTGGAAGGCAGCACCCTGCTTTTGTAACCCTCAAGGCTTATGGAAAGGATGTCCGGAGTCTCCCCCAAAGGAAGAAGAAGTGGAGTCACGCCTTTTTTCAAAGCGCCGAAATACACATCCGCCCCCGTGGGGAAGGTCTGCAAAAGAACCGGATCAAGGAAAACCGGCGCAAGGGCGAACCTGAGCGACTGCCTGGACTCGTTCTCCAGGGTGACATCCTGTTCCAGGACCTCGTAGCCGTCCGAATAGAAAGACAGGTGGTAGGTGCCGGGCCTCACATAAGCCAGCCGCGTGTTGCCGATACCCTGAAGAACGCCGTCCACATAAATATAGGTGTAGGAAGGATTTGTCTCAATATCGAGGCTTGCCCAGGGCCGACCCGTCAGCGAGGAGGCAAGCCGGAAAAAAACGCCGTCCGCGAGGCGCTCAAGCTGGTCCACCGCGCCGGAGGCGCTGCCGGAAAAAACCGTCTTGTTCTGCCGCGCGGCGTACAGCGAAACCGAAAGCGTCAGCAGCCCCCCCGTGTCGTCCTTCAGCGTCCCCCACAGGATGTAGTCCGCCTTTGCCGCCGCCGCCGCGGACTGGGGGTCCAGAACCGGCGGAAGGAGGCCCTCCGTCATGCCAGTCGCGGAAGACAGCAGGGTCAGCTTTTTCTCCCCGATGATTTCCACATCGGCCACATCGAGACGCGAAAGAAACCCCAGCCGCTCTTGCAGAACCTCGATCTCTTCCGCCAGGGAATCCTGCTTCGCCCCGTCCGGCACGGCAGCCCCGGAAAAAAAGAGGGCGTCCCGGCTCCCGTGAAGCTCGTCGATTTTCTTCAGAACCGCTGCCCTCTGCGCCGCGACAATGCTCCGGCTGTAATCGGCCCGCTCCTGTCCGCCGATCTCGTGGATGGTTATCTCCGCGATTTTCTCGCGGAAAATCCGGGCAAGGGTCGCCCCCAGAAAAGGCGCGGGGGCCTGCGCGCCCTGCGCGGAAACGCCCCCCCCCGGCGGCCCCCCGGCGGCGGGAAGGTAGCGGAATTCCGCCACGCCGATAACCGCCTCCACAAGGGTATCCTGGGGAATGGCCTCCACCTCCACCTCGGTGGCCTGGGCCGCAAGAAAAAAACCAGGCACAAAAAAACACGCCAGGCCCGCAAGAAAACGCCGCATGGCTATTCCGAGGGGGACGCCCGCCCCCCGGGCGGGGGCAAGGATCGCGGGGCAGAATGCCTCACCGCCTTCCTGATGGCGCCCACGATGCGCTGCGGCTGGAAAGGCTTGACAATAAAATCGCGCGCCCCCAGTTGGATGGCCCGCACGATAAGCTCCTGCTCCCCCAGGGCGCTGCACATGATGACGCACGCCAGCGGGTCCTGGCGCACGAGCCTTTGCAAAGCGGTAAGGCCGTCCATCACCGGCATCACGATATCAAGAAGCACAATATCCGGCCGCGTCTGCATATAAAGAAAAACGCCGTCCCTGCCGTTCTCCGCCTCTGCCGCGACCTCCATGCCCGCCTCCTCCAGCACCGCCCTGATAGCCGCGCGCATAAAAGGCAAATCGTCAACAATCAAAACCCGAATTTTCCCCGTATCCATAATCCCCTGCCACCCGCCTGTCTATGCCCCGTGGGCATTCTGCCACATATACCGAAGATATTCCTCAATAAAGGCATCGATATAGCCGTCCATCACCGCCTGGATATTCGCGGTCTCGTATCTGGTCCGCAAGTCTTTCACCATTTGGTAAGGCTGAAACACATAGGAACGTATCTGGTTGCCCCAGGAAATATCCTTTTTTTCCGCCGCCTTCTCGGCATTCTCCCTGTCGCGCAGCTCCCTGTAGTATTCGTACAGCCGCGACTTGAGCATCTTCATCGCAGTCGCGCGGTTCATAATCTGGCTGCGCTCCGTCTGGCAAGCCACGACGATGCCCGTAGGCAGGTGCGTGAAGCGGACCGCGGAATCCGTCTTGTTCACATGCTGGCCGCCCGCGCCGGAGGAACGGTAGGTATCCACCCGCAAATCCTCCTGCCGCACCTCCACCTCGATATCATCATCGACGACGGGGCTTGCGTACACCGAAGCAAACGAAGTGTGCCGCCGCGCGTTGGCATCGAAGGGGCTGATACGCACCAGGCGGTGGATACCCGTCTCGCCCTTCAAATACCCGTAGGCGTAGCCGCCGCTTACCTGCAAACTCACGGACTTCACGCCGCCCTCGGCCTCAAGCATATCAAGCATTTCCGCCTTAAAGCCCCGCCTCTCAACCCAGCGCGTATACATCCTTAGAAGCATCCCCGTCCAGTCGCAGGCCTCGGTCCCGCCCGCCCCCGAATGGATCGTCAGAAACGCGTCGTTCCCGTCAAGCTCCTCCCCCAGAAGCTCAAGAACGCGAAGCTCCCTGTACCTGTCCCGGCAGCCCCGCAGGTTTTTCTCAATATCGGCAAGCACCTCGCCATCGCCCTCCGCCCGCGCAAGCCCGTACAGCTCCGACAAATCCCCAATCGCGCCCACAAGTTTTTCCCACGGCTCGATCTTTTCCCGCAGCCGCTTGAGCAGCCTCAAATCCTTCTCCGCCTTTTCCCGGTCGTTCCAGAAACCCGGATCCGCCGCCGCCCGCTCCAAATCCTGTATATCCACCCGGATTTTCTCCGAGTCAAAGATGCCTCCAGGTATCAAGAATCTCCCCGCGCGCCGCGCCGATAAGCCGCCCCAAATCTTCCGTCACAGGACCCTCCATACTGCAATGATACGCCAAAACTATCAAATTTTCACGAAAAAAACAAGCCAGGCCGGGGATGGAAAATGAGGAATAAGAAGTTAAGACAGGGCGCGTTTTTTTTCGGCCCAGCCGAAAAAAAACCGGGCTATCCGCTGCAATCTTTTTTGCCGCAAGCGGCAAAAAAGGATTTCCGCTACTATCCATCGCGCGGCCCGGGGGAAAAAGCCAGCCCGCACCCGTTCCGAAGCGGGATTCCCGCCAGGCCCCTGCGGCCTCATTGGCGTAATTTATGGCCAATTTCCACCTTTTCTACAGTGTCTAAAACCAGTTTCTGTCTTCAAATGTTCTTTTATCCTCATTCCATTGTATTGCAAAGCCATCCGCAATACTTTCGCCCTTATCAAAATAGGTATCAATATGGAGACCCGGGAAATAACCGTCAACTGTTGGATATGAATATACAAAGTCAAAACCATATATGCCTTCATATCCTCTGGAAAAATCTATCAGAATTGAATCGTCCTCATTGATGAACTTAAAATCTTTTATTAATAAGTGCCGATGAAAAACCCCGTTGGCATATTAAAAACCAATAATTATATCACCATCAGCGAAATCAAAAACAGTAAACCTTTCATACTATACCTCCATTATTTTACAAGCTCTGTCCAATTGATACATCGGTTGAGCATTGATTCCTTCCCTTTCAGTTTTGGAATCGCTTTTATAATGATCGGCCCCTGATTTTCTACGGTATTCGGTTTTCCGCGCCCCGTAGTAGTAAAACCCCGTCTCCTCGTCCAGCTCTTTGCGGGACAATTCAAAATCGGCAAGGGTTTCCCTATAGGCGTTCTTTTTGAACAAAAAACCGCCGAAATTCGGGGCGGGTTGGGGGTTTTCCCGTGTTTCAGCCAGTAGGTGGCACATTCTGGTTTTATTTTAACACTTTGCGGTTGTTGCGGCAAGTGAACAAA
>JAISXE010000223.1 GCA_031270615.1 Spirochaetia bacterium | reverse complement strand
GGCTGGTCGTATTTTTGTATCCGCGTAGCGGATACAAAAATACTGCTCGCCCATGCAACCCGGGTTTTTGGCGCGGGAGCGCCAAAAAGGCGCACATCTTTTTCTTAACTTGTTGACAGTGCCGGAAAACCCGCAGGCGTTTCGGTAGGTGCCTACGATTACGAATCCATGAAACACTGGCTTTCCAAAGGCTTCGATACGATCTCCTGTGGCGGGGACGCCGCCTTTCTGCTCAAAGGTTCCCTGCACGCGCTGGGCAACCTGAGGCGCGCCCTGCCCATAGGCGATAGCTAAAATCCCTTGACGGTTAATACGCATAAGCGCCAAAGACGATTGTAACCCGTATCGCTTAATTTTTTCATATATGCGTTTACCGTTTTACTATGGGAAAACAAAAGGCCGTTTTTAAGCTTTCGCAGAAAAAAAATCAAAAATCGTTCGTTTTTTTCGCGTTTTCTTCAAGCAAACCGACTTTTTTTGAAGAGATAGTATGTAGGAGGAAACTATGAAAAAAACTATGCGAAAAATGCGGCGCGGTATTCTTGCGGCCGGGATCCTGCTTCTCGCGTCCTGCGCCGACGAATCCTGGGAAAGCCTGCTGCTGTTCAACTCGGACAGCCTGCGCCCGCCGCAGTTGGAGAGGGTGAGCGGCGTGCAAAGCGATGTCCTGGAGGTGTATTTTGACAAGGCGGCCTGGGTGGAGGAGGGCAGCCTTTCCGCGTATCCGGGCCTGGAGGTGGCCTCGGTTGAGGAGGGATCCCCCGTGATCAGGATTACCCTGGCGCAGGCGGCCGAGGCGGGGAAAAGGTACACGCTGGAAATGACCGTCAGGGACGAGGGGGGCAACACCTGCGCGTTCCTGTACCAGTTTTACGGGTACAACCCCCGGATTCCGGACATGACCATAAACGAGCTTATCGTGGGCACCCCTTCCGCGACGGTGTACAACCAGGTGGAGATAGCCGTTTTTTCCGCCGGGAATATGGCGGGCGTCACCCTTTTTGAGGGAACAAAATCCTTCGCGGACAAAACCTTCACCTTCCCTTCGCTTGAGGTTTTGCCGGGCGATTTCATCCTCGTGCATTTCAATACCTCGGAAACCGAGGGGGAAATAAACGAAACGGGGGGGACCAAAACGGAAGCCTTCGGGAAAGGCGCCTGCGATACGGCTTGGGACTTCTGGGTGCCGGGGACCGGCAACCTTACCAAGGACAATGACGTGATTTCCCTGTATACGAACCCGGAGGGGGATGTGATCGACGGCATTCTGTATACCTCGAAGACCTACGCGGCGGGGGCAAAATACAACGGCTTTGGGACAAGCCTCATGCTGAACAAGGCCACGGAACTGGTTTCGGGCGGAGGCTGGAACATTGGGGGAGAGGAGCCTTTCCCCGAGGACGGGTTCAATCCAAGCGGGGCCACCTCCACGCGCAGCATCTGCCGGGATTCTTCCTCCACGGATACCGATTCCGCCGGGGACTGGCACATCGTGCCTTCGGGGAAAAGAAGTCCCGGCGCGGCGAACTCCGACGAGGAGTACTGACGCGCCTTGCGCAGGGAATAGGAAAAACCGAACCACGGACCGCGCGGAAAACGCGGACTTCACGGACTTTGGTTTAGGGATTTTTTTGTCCGTGCTGTCCGTGGTTTTCCCGTGTTTTTGAGGTTTTCCCGGAGGCTTTACAGGTGGGGTTTTACGAGGTCTTCCAAAACCTGCTTCGTGCAGGCGCCTATCTGCTTTTCGATGATTTTCCCCTCTTTGAAAAGAAAAACCGTGGGGATGCTCTCGATGCCGTACTGGACGGCAAGATCCCCCTCCTCATCAACATTCACCTTGCCGACTTTCAGCTTGCCTGCCAAAGCCGTGCCCAGCTCCTCAAGGGCCGGGGCAAGCATCTTGCAGGGCATGCACCACTGCGCCCAAAAATCGACTAAAACCGGCACACCTGATTTTATGACTTCATCCTCAAAATTCTGTCTCGTCAAAACAATCTCGTTTCCCATGGTGGCTCTCCTTAAATCACTTATATAAATATGCCCAACAATCCGGCATTCGTCAATGAACAGTCTTAAGCGAACAGGCTGCCGCCCCTCCAGCCGGAGGGATTGCCGGGGCCGACCCACTTGTTCAGGGCAAAGCTCTGTTTCAGGCTCAGGGTGATAAAGCGCTTCGCGAGCCGCAGCGCCTCCGGGACAGACAGACCCCTTGCGAGGCCCGCGGCTATGGCCGCGGCGGTGGTACACCCGGCGCCGTGGGTCCAGCGCGTTTTAATAAGCTCGTCTTCAAGCAGTTCAAAATTCCTGCCGTCATACAAAAGGTCAACGGCCTTGTCGCACAGGGGAAGTTTTGAGCCGCCTTTGACAAACACATGGCGCGCGCCTTTGCCGTTGATGATTCTCGCCGCCTCCTTCATGGCTTCAAGGCTTTTTATTTCTTTCAGCCCCGAAAGCTGCTGGGCCTCAAACAGATTCGGCGTGGCGATATGCGCCAGGGGAAGCAGTTTTTCCGCGATGGCGGCGTTCAGTTCCGGGTTCAGGGCCTCGTCCGCGCCCTTGCAGACCATCACGGGGTCCAGCACGTATTTTTCCATTTTGCAGGCCCTGATGTACTCCGCGGTCAAATCCACCGCGTGCTGCGTGCCGAGCATGCCCGATTTCACCGCATGGGGGCCGACCCCCCTGAATATGGTTTCCAACTGGGCGCGAAGGGCTTCTTCGGCCACCGGAAACACCCTGTGCGACCAATTGGCATTCGGGTCCATGGTGGCAATAAGGGTAACTGCGGCCATTCCGTAAAGGCCGTATTCTTCAAAGGTTTTTAGGTCCGCTTCCAGACCGGCGCCGCCCGAAGCATCGGAGCCCGCGATAGTGGCAATCTTAATCATGGTTCCTCCAGAATAAAATATTTTTGAACCGAAAGTAAAGTACCCCCCAGGGCATCGCAGCAATTCCGATTTCAAAACGAAAATCACAAGAAATGCGGTTTTTACGAGAGCCTGTTCCAAAACCCATTTATAATTTCACTCCGATTCGGAATTTTGGCGCCTTTTTGGCGCTCCCGCGCCAAAAACCCAGGACGCATGGGCGAGCAGTATTTTTGTATCCGTGTAGCGGACACAAAAATACGACCAGCCCAGGACGCATGGGCGAGCAGTATTTTTGTATCCGCGTAGCGGACACAAAAATACGACCAGCCCAGGATGCAGGGGCCTGGGGGATTTACAGAGCAAATCCCCCACGAGCAATTTTGCAAAGCAAAATTGCGACCAGTCTGTGCAAATCCTGCGGGATTTCCGCTACTATCCCTTGCGCGCCCAAGAGATTAAGGCTAAACTCATTTAGCTTTTTTGTAACTATTCAGTCAGAGGGGGCAAAGAAGGGCTAAAACGAAAGCGTGTGGACCAAAACCGACGGCGCCCACACGTAGCTCGTCCCGTTTGTGTATGGGGGCGACTGAATAGTTGCAATATTTATATCCTGAAATCTTTTAAAAAGTATACCTACAAATGGT
>JAISXE010000222.1 GCA_031270615.1 Spirochaetia bacterium | reverse complement strand
AGGATCAGCGTGGTGTTCGGCTCCTCGGAATAGGGAATCGCCACAGGCCCGCCGGGATGCTTCATCGTGAAAACCGTCTGCCGCAGGCCCAGGGCCGACAGAGCCTCGAACTTCATATCCACCCACACGGGGTACGAAGGCAGGGAGCACTGGAACAAGCCGAAAACCTGGTTCCTCGCGCTTTTCGCCGGGGCGGCGATATGCAGCTCCACGCGCGTGTCCGGCCCCACGACGGCCCCCGGGGCGGGATTCTGGGCGACGACGAAACCGCGCGTCTGTCCCGAGGCAGGTTCGACAACCTGGAAAACGAAAGGCACATTGCCCTTGGCCAGCCGCGCCAGCGCCTGCCGGAAATCGGACCCGATGTAGCTTTCCAGTTTGACCGTGGGCGTCTCCGGGCCGCGGCTTACAATCAGGAACAAATCGGTAAGCCCGCCCAGGTTCGTCTCCGGCTCGGGTTTTTGCTCAAGGATGGTCCCCGCCGGCTCCCGGTTGAACACATAGGTGACAGGCTCCCTGATCCGCAGAAGCGGCTTGTAAGTGGCAAAGAGGGTCTGCAAATGCGTGCGCACCTCCTCGATATCCCGCCCCACGAAATTCTCAACCTTGTCGACAATCGCGCCCTGGCTGACGGTAATCGCGATGCGCTTGCCCGCCTTGACCAGGCTTCCCGCAGCCGGCCGCTGGTCGATTATTTTCCCCTTCATGCCGGGGTCCGAGGAGTAACGCGCCTGCAACTGGGGAACAAGATTCTTCTGCTGCAAGTCGATGATCGCGTCCACCAGATCCATCTCGCGGACATCTGGAACCATCGTCTGCTCCTCGCCCTGGAGCGTCAGGAAAAACGCCGAAAGCCCGGCAATAAGCGCAAGGCCGATAGTCAGCGCCGCCACAAGAACAAGAATACGCAGCCAGCGCCCCTCCTCGCTCTCGCCGCCCCCGAAAATGAAAAGGAACACCCCCGCAATCAAACCCCGCAAAAAACCCACTTTATGCATCCCCCAAAACGCTTCCCGTAAACCCCCGCGCGCCATTCATGAAGGAAGCGAAATCCATAGCCTTCTTTGACGCAAGCTGCAGGCAGCGAACAGCAAGAAGCCCGTCCCCCGTTTGTACCAGAATTCCCTTCTGTTTGTCTACTCCCAGGACTTTGCCAGGCGTGTCTTCGTCTTCTGGGCGCCTTTTTTGCTCCGCAAAAAACCGGGCTTTCCGCTCCAATTCCTCGGAAGCGCCTTCGGCGCTTCCTGCGGGATTTCCGCTGCAATCCCTGGCGCATGGGCGAGCAGCAATCCTGTCTTCAGGATTGCGACCAGCCCTGGCGCTTGGACGAGCGGCAATCCCCTCTTCAGGATTGCGGCCGGCCCCGGCGCGGTCCAGCGCCTCCGCCGCCAGAATCCGCAAAGCCGCGCCCCGGAAACCCGTCCACGCGCCGGGCCAGGGATCAAACGCGCGGACCATCCGCTCTATGTGGGCCGCGCTGTTCCCCCAGCCGATCTTCCCCTGGCCGCGGCCCAAAAGCCCGCAGTATGTCGCGGCCGCGGGATCCTGCGGCCTGCGGCTCTCCCTCCCCTCGGCAATAAGGTCCAAAGCCCGCGCCAGAAGGGCCGCGCCTTTTTCCGCAGCCGCCAGCGCCAGGCTCCCGGCGGTTTCCCTTCCCGTCAGGGGAAAGCCCTCCTGCAAAATAATATCCCCCGCGTCCATCTCCAGGGCCAGGCTCTGGATGGTAAGGCCCGTCTCGCGGTCCCCCTCCAGAATCGCGGCGTTTATGGGGGACGGCCCCCGGTGGCGCGGCAGAAGCGAGGGGTGGACGTTGATCCCGCCCCTTGGGAAGCATTCGAGGAAGCGGGGGCCGAAAATCCTGCCGTAGGCAAAAGCCACAAGCAATTCCGGCCCCAGTCCCCGCACCGCCCCCCGAAAGGCCGCGTCCAGTTTTTCCGGCTGCAAAACCGGAAGGCCCAGTTCCAGGGCGGCCTCCTTTACCGGCGAGGCGGACATCCCGCGCCCCCTGCCGGCCGGGCTGTCGGGGTTCGTCAGCACGCCCACGACAGTGTGGGACGCCGCCGCGGCGCGCAGCGCCGGCACGGCAATCGCCGGCGTGCCCGCAAAAAGAATCTTCATGCGCAGATCCCCCTATGCGCGGAATTTTTCTTCCCACACCTTCAGGATGCGCTTGCGTTTGGGCTGCGGAAGGTGGTCGATAAACATAAGGCCGTGCAGGTGGTCAAGCTCGTGCTGGATGACCCGCGCCAGAAGCCCCTCCGCGTCGAGGGTGAAGGCCCGGCCTTTTTCGTTCCAGGCGTGGACGCGCACGGCCGCGGGCCGCACGACATCCGCGTAAATACCCGGCAGGCTCATGCAGCCCTCCTCGTACTTGGCAGTCTCCTCGGACTGCTGCACGATTTTGGCATTGAAGAACACGCGGGGAACGTCCCCGGCAATCTGCACGACAAACAGCCTCTTGGCCAGCCCCACCTGAGGCGCGGCAAGCCCTATGCCCTTCCCCGCGCGCATGGTATCCAGCATGTCCCGCGCCAGTTTTGCGGCGGCCGCGTCGATAACCCGCACAGGCGCGGCCGTGCCCTGTAGAACCTCGTCTCCGTACATAACTATTTCCATGTGCTAAAAATACCGGAATAGGCGGTTGAATACAAGGGCCGCGGCGCGGCCTGCTTCAATCACGGAAATTGCGTGCTTGTGCGGGGCTTCGCCTTATTGCGGCAACCAGGGAAATCGCGGGAAGGCCAATAAACCGCGACTGCGATTGCGGGCAATCGCGCCGCATGCAGGCAAGTTGTTGCATAGCCGATAGAACACTGGGGGCTATCACGCGATTTCCCGGGCTGCATGGGCGGCAGACCGTTTTGCGCTACCAACACGGGGCTTCGCCCACGGCCTGCTTGTACGGCCTTAAAGAAAATTGCGAGCAGCCCCGCAATTTCCGGGGCAATTTTTGCAGGGCAAAAATTGCCCTGCAATCACGGAAATTGCGTGCTTTTGCAAGGCTTCGCCTTATTGCGGCAACCAGGGAAATCGCGGAAGGCCAATAAACCGTGACTGCGATTGCAGGCAATCGCCCTGCATTCAGGCAAGATGTTGTATAGCCGGGAGAACCCTGGGGGCTATCACGCGATTTCTTCGCAATTTCCGGGGCAATTTTTGCAGGGCAAAAATTGCCCTGCAATCACGGAAATTGCGTGCTTGTGCGGGGCTTCGCCTTATTGCGGCAACCAGGGAAATCGCGGAAGGCCAATAAACCGCGACTGCGATTGCAGGCAATCGCGCCGCATTCAGGCAAGGTGTTGTTTATCGGTAGAACCCTGGGGACTAGCACGCGATTGCCCGGGATGCATGGGCGAGCAGCGATTTTGCCTTGCAAAATCGCGACCAGCCCCGCAATTTCCGCCGGCAATTTTTGCCCCGGCAAAAATTGCCCCCTTGCCACGGCCCCCCTAAAACGCTATAGTGGTGGGGCCGTCTATGAAGATACTCTTTTTCAGATTCCGGACCATTGTGGCCATGCTCCTCATCCTCATTGCCGCTGGCGGTATTTTCTACGGCCTCGCGGCTTTCCAGGGTATGAAAGACGCCTTCGCGCAGGAACTGCGCGCGGCGCACGAGGACGCGCGGCGGCTTGCCGCGAATTTCGAGCTTCTTTCGCGGGACACGAACGAGCTCAGGATGGCCCTGGGCTTTTCCCCGCGGGGGTATTCCGATGCCGAAAACGCGGGGGACCCCGGCGGGGAGCGGGAAGAAGCGCGCGCCGGGGATGCGGCGCTTGCCTATTACCAGGCCGTGGAGCTTTTGCTTTCGCAGGCGGAAAAAAACCAGCGCGAGAGGCGCTTTGCCGCCGTTCTGGCCTCCGGCGGCGTGCAGGCACTGCAAACCAGGGGCGCTTACAAAATCCGGCGCGGCGAGGGGGGCCTTGTCTGGGAAAAAAACGGGCAGCCCTGGTTTAGTTTCCATATACTGGAAGGTGATTCCGGTTTTGAGGCGCGCAGCTTCCGGGGGAACAAACTGCCCTTCCGTGAAACGGAGGAAGCCCCGCTGCTAGGGTTCCTGGGCGCCGAGGAAGCCGCCCTCGCGGGGCACTTCAAAAACCTCCGGGAGCTTTCCAGCCAGTTCAAAAACCTTTTGCGGGAACCCGCGCTCGCGCGGGAAATGCAAAGCCGGGGACTCGCCGCCGAAGTCCTTTCGGACACGGAAACGCAAACCACGGCCGGAATCTTTCTGGCCGCCGACAGGCGGAACGTGAAACTGCGCTTGGGCTTCGACAAGCAGAAAATCCTGTTTTCGATAAACGACACCCCGTATCCTGACTTCGCCGCGTTCAGGGCTTCGGTGCCGGCCGCGCTGGAAAACCTCGACCTGCGCGCGGCGGACGAAATCGCCATCGCGAAGGCCCGGCAGGGCATCGAGGAGCTTTTTGACGACCCGGGCTTTATCGCCTACCTCGGCACAAAAAACCTCACGCTGGACCGGAGGCCCAACGAGGACGGGGAATACGTTTACTACGATTTCCTCGGCCCCGGGGGAACCAGGGCGGGTTCGCTCGGCATCCAGAAAAAAATCGGCGAGGTATACCTCTTCGATGCGGAGTACGTTTCCCTCGGATCGCTGAAAACCATTGGCCTGAAAAAGGACTCCGGCGAGGCAAAAAAAAAAGGCCTGAGCCTTAAAGACCTCTCCCTGCTGCCCGCGCCCCCGGCCTCCGCCGGGCTGCCCGTTTCCCCTGACGGCGGGGAGGTCCGCACGGTTTTGCTGGCCGGCGCCCACGAGCGGATGACCGACACGCTTATCCTGGCGAACATCCACGAGGACACGAACGCCATCGACCTCATCAGCCTGCCCAGGGATTTGTTCTACAAAAACAGGAAAATAAACGGCATTTATTACCGCTACGGCGCCGGGCGCCTGGTGGAGGAACTCTCCGGCCTTACCGGCCTGGATATAAGCGGCTACGCGGTCATAGACATGTTCGCCTTTATCGACGCCATCAATATCCTGGGCGGCATCGACATCACCCTGGGCGAGGCCCTCGTTGACCCCACCTACCGGGTGCGCGACAACGGCAGATGGTCGACGCTGTTCTACTCCGCCGGCACCCACCACTTAAACGGCGTGGAGGCCCTGCGTGTCGCGAGATCGCGGCACTTCACCTCCGACTTCGGCAGATCGCGCAGGCAGCAGGACATCCTCGCCGCCATCAAGGACAAACTGACCAGGCTCGGCCTTTCCGATGCGGGCAAGGTGTACGAGCTTGCCGGGGTCCTGGCAAAATACCTTGACACCGACCTGTCCCCCTACCAGATGGTGAATTACTTTGTCAAATACAGGTCCGCGAAAATCAGAAGCCAAACCGTGCTGGACACGCAGAACATCCTTATGCATTCCTACACGAATCTAAGGCAGCTTGACTTGCAGGAAGAGGAAGTGGGCGCGGACTTTGACAAGGGCGCGTACATCCTCCTGCCCTTGAACGAGGACTGGTCCTTGGTGCGCCGCTTCATCCGCTCCATCGTGGAAGGCCCCTCCGCATGAGGCGCTTCTGGCTGGAAACCTACGGCTGCCAGATGAACAAGGCCGAGTCGAACGCCCTGGAAGGGCAGATGCTGGACTCAGGCTGGGTTCCCGCAAGCGCCGCGGAAGATGCCGACCTCGTTATCCTCAACACCTGCTCCGTGCGCCTCACGGCGGAAAACCGGATCTGGGGCAGGCTCGGGTATTTCAAAAAATTGAAGGAAACCCGCCCCCACACCCTTGTCGTGATGGGCTGCATGGCCGAAAGGCTGAAAGGCGAAATCAAAAAAACAGTTCCCGCCGTGGACATGGTTGTGGGGACATTCCAAAAGGCGGACTTTGCCCGCCTTTTGGGGCAGGCGGCCTGCGGCAGGCACGCGCTGGCGGCGGAAGGCCTGCAAAGCGAAGGCCGGGGAAGGGAAGGGGCCTACGCCTTCCAGGCCCGGCATTCGCGGAAAAACGATTACCGGGCCTTTGTCCCCATCATGCACGGCTGCGACAATTTCTGCTCCTACTGCATCGTCCCCTTTGTGCGGGGAAGGGAAGTCTCCCGCGACCCGCACAGCATCTTCGGGGAAATCGGCGGACTTCTGCGCGAAGGCCGCGTGAAGGAAATCACCCTGCTGGGGCAAAACGTCAATTCCTACCGTTTCCAGGACCTGGATTTCCCCGGCCTCCTGGAAGAGCTTTTCCGGCGTTTCCCGGACGCGCCCTGGATACGCTTCCTGACCTCCCACCCCAAGGATTTTTCCCCCGCCCTGGCCAAATGCATGGCCAGCCACCGCGCGATGTGCCGCCACATCCATCTGCCCGTGCAGCACGGTTCGGATACAATTTTGGCCGCCATGAACCGACAATATACACGGGGGGCCTATCTCGCCTTGACGGAAACGATACGCGAAGCATTGCCCGACGTCCTTTTAAGCACGGACCTCCTTATCGGTTTTCCAGGGGAAACCGACAAGGATTTCCAAGACACCCTCGATCTCATACGGGCGGTGCGCTTCGACGATGCCTTTACCTACTACTACAACCCCCGGCAGGGAACCGCCGCCTGGAAAATGCCGGACAGCGTCCCCGAAAAACTGAAACTGGAAAGGCTCCGGGAGCTTATCGAAGTCCAAAAGGGCATCAGCCGCGAAAAGAAAAAACAAAGGCTGGGAACAACGGTGGACGTGCTCGCGGAAGGGGCCTCCAAAAAAAACAGCGCGGAAATCCTGGGCCGCACCGAAGGCGACGAGATGGTTGTCTTCCCCGGCCAGGGCGCCGGGGATTTTCGCAAGGTGCGGCTCGACCAGCTGAAAGGCAATACTTTTTACGCCCACGAGGTATCGAGGTAAACAAAGTGAAAAAAATATTTTTTCCGGTATTCCTGTGCGCCGCGCTCTGCGGCCTCTACGCGGGGCCAAAGGAAACCGCCCTGGAAAAAGAAAAAAACGGCGACCTGGCAGGGGCGGTTTCCGCCTACGAGGAATGGCTGAAAGCCAACCCCGCATCCCCCGATTTCGCCGCGACCCTTTTCCACGCCGCGGACATCCACCCCGATCTGAAACAAAGCATACGCCTTTTGGAAACCTGCCAGGCCCTGTCCCCCGAAAAAGCCGTGCGAAGCGCCATCATGGGAAAAACAGCCACGCTCTACGAAATCTCAGGCGACTTCCCCAGGGCGCAGCGGCTTTTCGAGCAGGCCTACCATGCCGACCCCGGCGAGGAAAGCTTTTCCTTTTTGTACCGCGCGGCCCGCCTCCTTTTTGAACTGGGGGAAACGCAAAAAAGCGAGGACCTCGCCCGCCTCATCGCCGGCCAGTGCAAAACCCCCCTCACCAAAAAACGCGCGGCCTTCCTCCTGGTCCGCATCGCCGCGGCCTCCGGCAACGCGGAAAGCGCCCTGGCCCTGGCCATCCGCCTCACCGGGGATTCGGCCGGCCCCGCAGACAACGAAAGCATCTATCTTTTTATCTTCACCCTCGCGGACAGCCTGGGCAGGCAAGCCGAAAGAACCCTTGCCCTCCAGGGCCTCGCGAAAAACTACCCCGACAGCCCGGAGTTCCGCATCGCAAGCCGCGCCGCTGGCGGCAGCGGCGCGGCGGGCGTCAGCCCCCTGCCCACGCCCTCCGCCCTGCTCGGCCCCTTCGCCGCGCCCAAAGCATCTTCCCCCGAGCCTCCCGCGCCGGCCCCACAGCCCGCGCCCGCAGGAATCCCCCCCGCGCCGGCCCCGCAGCCCGCCCCGCGCCAGGACGCCGCCCCCGCCCCCACCGCCGTGCAGACAGGCTCCTTCTCCGTCAAGGAAAACGCGCAGTACATGGCCCGCGATCTTGTGGCCCACGGCTTTGCCGCCGAAGTCCTCACCGCGCGCGGAAAAACGGGGGAAAGCATCTACAAAGTCATCATCCCCATCCGCCCGGGCGAGGACCCCCAGAGGCTCCTCATCCTGTTAAAAGAAAAAAGCATCGAAGGGTTTTTACTCTTCTGAAACCTGCTGCAGGCGGATCTCGCCCACCGCCCGCACCTGGACGCCCGTGCTGCGCAGCTCCGCGGGCTGCAAAACCAGGTTGCGCAGAAGCCGTTTCCCCTGCCTCTCCTCGCTATAGCCCAGGCTGAAAGTCCTCAGCGAATCCACGAGGCCGTTGTTTTTCAGAACCTTCAACTCAAGGACATCCCCGTCAAAAGCGTAGACGACAAAACCCCCGGAAGTCTGCACGCCGTTTTCCTTCATGGTAAAACGCGGCGAGGAAAAATAAATCTCCACCCCCTCCTCGTTCCTGTACAAACCCGAAAGCGCGACGCTGGAAATCCGCACCTTTTTCCTGCCCCCGGCAATAAAGGACTCCTGCAAATCCTTCCCCGGCCTGCGGTACTGGCCGTCCCAGCCCACCTCGCCCTTCACATTCAAATCGAAACTATCCATACCGGTAACGGAAACCGAAAGCTGGCTGGTTATATTGGAAATCAGCTCGTTGGTGCAGTTCAGGTAAATGCCCCGGTAAATTGTCCTGTAGGAACCCTGCCAAATAAAAACCTGCTGCATCCCCGAACTGAAAAAAATGATCCTCCGGTTCTTGACATCGAACTGGATAAGCTGCCCCGAAACCGCCGTCTTCCCGTCGCTCTGCGTTATGTACCAGGGCCCGTCAAGAAACAACTCGAAATCCTCCACCCCGCCGGAAAAAAGCTCCGCCAGTTGTTTCTCCGCGATGGCCTTCCCCGCGATCCTCTCGCTCTTGGCCCTTTTGTAAACGCCCTCCTGGTGGTTCCAGTACCAGGAAACCCTAATCAAGTCGTTGATATTCGCCGAATCGGGATCCTTCTCGTACACCAGCAAGGGAAAACTCTCCTCGGTGCGCTGCAGCAGCCGGTAAGCCTCCGGCCTGGGCTTCCCCTCCACGTCGATGGTCCCCGATGAAGCCAGCGCCGCTATCTGCGCGTAGTAAATGCCGAAACCCTGCGGCGGCAGCGTCTTGCGGAAAACATCCAGAGTCTGCTCCCCCCCGCTGTTGCGCCCGTAGCAAAGAATCTCCGGCACATGGTCCCCCAGCAAATCAACAAGCTCAAGCGAAAACGAGCGGCTGTTCGTCCCCCCCGTCTGTGCCTGCCACGCCACCACATAGGAAGCCCGCACATTGTCAAAATCCGCCACAAGAATCCGTATCCTGTCCTCCGGATCGCTACGTTTCTTGAAAACGACAATCTGCTCCTCAAGCTGGTCTATATCCAGATTCGCGTTACGCACCTGGAGCGTGATATCCTCCGGCCCCATCGGTATCCTCAGTTGGGACACCGGATCGTTTATCCTCTCCTCCAGCGGCAGCGACACATCAGGCGCCGCCCGTGGCCCGCTTCCCGCCCCCCCCGTGGCCTCCGCCCTCTGCCCCGGCGGAACCCCGGCCTCCGAGCAGCGCAGGAGTTGCAGACACATAAGGCAGGCCGCCAGCACAAGCGTGTGTTTCATCCGCACAGTCTACCCAAAACAGCGAAAAAAGTTAAGAGGAGCTGCGGGGACAAGGATGGGCGCGTTTTTGGCGCTTCGCGCCAAAAACCGGGCTATCCGCTCCAATCTTTTTTGCGGCCTTGCCGCAAAAAAGGATTTCCGCTTCTATCCCTCGCGCATAGGCGGGCCGCGATTTTGCCCTGCAAAATCGCGACATAAACGCCATCAATGCCGCCTGGCGCAAGTTATGCGAAATTAGTTTTGCCCAGCCTTGAGCGACCCAGAAAATGCGGCGAGGGTATGAAGGACGCAAAAAAAAAGGTTGAATGGGTTTGGGCACGACGGCATCCGTGCCGCCGCTTCGTAAGTAAATATGTATATAAGAATATATACTTGGGGGTCCTCTTGACATGCCCGCAAAAGCAGGTATACTATCATCGAGAGGTTGAAAATGTCCGAAAGAACCAATATTGAGGGGTTTCATGTAGCCGATTGTGTGAATTTTATGGCTTCAATGCCCTGCGGGTGTGTCGATTTAGTCGTTACATCTCCGCCTTATGATAATTTGCGAAATTACATGGGCTATT
>JAISXE010000217.1 GCA_031270615.1 Spirochaetia bacterium | reverse complement strand
TTTTCAAGTCTGTTTATTTGCGTCACACTTATTTTTTCGAGCATTTGTTTGTTTAATAAAGTAAAATCATTTGATGCCGTACAATGGTCGATATATATTATTTTTAGTTTATTTAAAGTCTGCGTAAAATTATAATTTTCTATGGTTGTCGATAAATATAAACTCTCCATGCTTTCACACTTCCCAAGCATTTCTATATTTTTGACTTTTGCAGTAAGCCGCAGATCAATCAAATTATTTAATTCTTCAAAAAACCCAATATCCAAGACCTTTCCGTTAGTATTATAAATCTCTAAAAACAATAGATGCCTCATGTTTTTAATTTGATTTAATGATTCATAATTAAATAACGACAATTTTCTGATATTTTTTAATGGCGGTAATAAAGTTAAATCATTACTGTTTTCTGTTGAAAACCGTAAAATCAAGTCAGGTCTTTTTTTAAATAAATGTTCATTCAATCTTTCCAGTTCGTCCTGGCCGTTGTAACGCATGTTAAAACATATCAAACCATTGTCACTTGTTTCATTTATTGCGGCCATTATTTTTTTAATATTCCATGTATTCCATGTGTATTCATCCATGAAGTTTATTATTACCTGTTTGATATATTTTTGTCAATAACTCCTTATACAAGATTTTCCAATAGAGTTGTTTAGAAACCTCGGGTTCTAAACAACTTCTCTCCAAAAATACCAATTTCAACGAGTTAAGGCCCACACTCAGCCCGTGGGGCGCAAGGGATTGCAGCGGAAATCCTTTTTGCCGCCCGGCGGCAAAAAGATTGAAGCGAAAAGCCCGGTTTTTGGCGTCCCGGCGCCAAAAATGCGCACATATTTTCTTAACTTGTTGACAGTGGTTAAGAATTCCAAAACCCCATGCCTCGCCGAAAACACAGGCTTTCCGCGCGCAATCCGGCTCTGTGTCTGTGCGGTCCGTGGTTTCTCTTGGTTTTTCCGCATAAAGCGGGTCAGAATTTCAGGCGCAGACCGAAGCCGCCGCCGGCCATGAGGCCGTCATAGACGGGCTTGCTTTCCCCGTCCCAGATCCGGTACAGGGGAAGGATGAGGCGCGCGCGGACAAAAAAGGCAAGATAGTCGAAAAGCCCCCATTCAAAATCGGAGGAGGCTTCCCAGTGGACAAACCGGGCCTTGTCGATAAAGTAGCCGCCCACGTCCCCCGCGGAACCTTCCCCGTAGGTCTGGATGGGGATTTTGAAGGAAAACGCAGGGCCGGTTCCCGCGTGGATGACGAAGTCCGGCGCCGGCACGAAGCGGTACAGGAAGGGGGCGCTCAAAATAATATCGATGGTTTTTACCGCGTCCGCGTATTCGATTTCCGCGGGAAACGCGGCATCCTCGCGGTAGAAGTATTCTACCGAGGTAAAGCCGATTTCAGGCGCGAAGTACAGGCTTTCCAGCGGCAGGGAAAACTTAAACGCGGCGCCCCAGACGCTCAGGATGGGGCTTGGCGCGCTGTCCGTGTCGGAGTTCCCCAGCCACAGGGTGTCGTGGAAAACGCCGAAACCCCGAAAAACCCCCTCCCCCTCCTGGGAAACGGCGGGCAGCGCGGCGGCAAGGAGGCACGCGAGGGCCAAAAGGATTCGGGGGGTTTTTGTTTTTTTCATCCGTACTAAGTATACCACATTAATAGCTTTTTGCAAAAACCGCCAGGTGCCGGGCCTCTTTCCCGCAGGCAAGGCAGGTCCCGGCCGCCCTTTCCTCGTTTCCGAAGGGCAGCACCCGGATCGTCGCCTTCGTGTCGGCCTTGATTTTCGCTTCGCAGGCGCCGTCCCCGCACCAGGGGCATTCGGCAAACCCGCCGTCCTCGCCGTTAAAGAACGCGAGGAATTTTTCGTAGGAGGAAATGCCCACGGTGTTGGCTTTTCTGAACCCAAGGGCCCTGTCGTACAGGCCGCCCTGGATTTCCGCCAAAAGGCCTTCCAGCCTCGCGGGAACCTCGTCAAACGCGGCGGGTATTTTTTCCCCCGTGTCGCGGCGGACCAGCAGGGCCTTCCCCGCTTCCATGTCGCGGGGGCCTGTCTCTATGCGCAGCGGCACGCCCAGAAGCTCCCATTCGGCGAATTTCCAGCCCGGGGAGTTGTTGTCGTCGAAATCGCATTCAACGCGGAACCTGCTTTTCAAAGAATCGCGGAGTTTTTCCGCATAAGCCAGAACCGCGGCCTTGTTCTGGTTTTTGTAAATGGGAATGACCACGGCCTGGGTGGGCGCGATTTTGGGAGGAAGCACAAGGCCCCTGTCGTCCGAGTGCGTCATAATAAGCGCGCCGATAAGCCGCGTGGAAGCGCCCCAGGAGGACGCCCAGACCAGGGACTGTTTCCCGTCCCGGTCCTGGAAGGTAACATCGAAGGCCTTTGCGAAATTCTGCCCCAGGTTGTGGGACGTTCCCGCCTGAAGGGCTTTTTTGTCCTGCATCATCGCCTCGATGGCGTAGGTGTCCACCGCCCCGGCGAATTTTTCCGACTGGCTCTTCTGTCCCGTGATGACCGGCATGGCGAGCCAGTCTTCGGCAAAGCGGCGGTAGACCTCAAGCATCCTGAGGGTTTCTTCCTGGGCTTCCTCCGCCGTGGCGTGGGCCGTGTGGCCTTCCTGCCAGAGGAACTCGCTGGTGCGCAGAAAGAGGCGGGTCCGTTTTTCCCAGCGCAGCACGTTTGCCCACTGGTTGATCAACAGGGGAAGGTCGCGGTAGGACTGGATCCACTTTTTGTACATGCTCCAGACAATCGTCTCCGAGGTGGGCCGTATGACATAGGGTTCTTCCAGGTCTTCCCCGCCGGCGTGAGTGACGACGGCGAGTTCCGGGGAAAAGCCTTCCACATGCTCCGCTTCTTTTTTTATGAAACTTTCGGGGATAAGCAGGGGGAAATAGGCGTTCTGGTGGCCCGTTTCCTTGAACATCCCGTCCAAAACGGCCTGCATGCGTTCCCACAGGGCGTAGCCCCGGGGCCGGATAACCATACAGCCCTTTACCGGGCTGTAGTCGGCAAGTTTTGCCTCCGTCACGATATTGATGTACCATTCCGAGTAATTGACGCTTCTCGGAGTAATGCGCGCCATGGCTTTCCCCTGTTTTTTGGATTGCTTGCGGAATATTTATACTAGAATATCCTGACAGTTTCTACCATGTAGCGGATGGCCTTGCCCTGGGGGGTATACTGGTCCCGCTCGATGACAAAAACAAGGTGCCTCTCGTCGGGGGACAGGACAATCTGGCGGATCCGGTAATCCATGGTTTTTTCCCGGTAAAAATCGGGCCGCCCGATTACGAAATTTTTTGTCCCGGCGGCCTGGCGGATGCTGAAGGATATGTGAAAGGCCGCCTTTACCTGCGCGCCGGACCCGCTGCTGTTCTGGATAAGCCGGACCGAATACTGGTTCTGCGTGTTGAAGTCACGGAATTCAAGCTCCTCCTTGATGGTGTCGCCGTTCAAAAGGATATAAAGAAGCCGTCCCTGCCGCAGGTGCTTGATTCTGAACTTGTTCACCAGCGGGATGTTTTTCCCCAAAAGGGTATAGAAGGCCCCGCTTGCGTCCTGCCCGGGCTGGAGGCTCTCCGCAAAGGATTCCTTTGCCACGCCGCCCGAAACGAAATTGTTCGCTTTCACATCCACCGTATAGATTTCCGCGAAGGGTCTATTTGTGTTCCCGTCGATTCCGTGGAGGCCGAACATAAAATAGCCCGAGTCATCCGAAAAGCCCAGGTTTATGAACGTCGCCGTGTCGCCCGCGAAAGCGGAAACCACGCCTGCGGCCAGGATAAAGAAACTTATGGCAGCCAATCGAATTTTCATAGGATATCATCCTCCCATTTCTTTTTATAATATCGATAAATAGCCCGGATACTGTAGATTTTTTTTACAATGTCAACACGTTAAGAAAAAGATGTGCGCATTTTTGGCGCTGGAGCGCCAAAAACCAGGCTTTCCGCTTCAATCTTTTTGCCGCCGGGCGGCAAAAAGGATTTCCGCTGCAATCCTTTGCGCCCCACG
>JAISXE010000213.1 GCA_031270615.1 Spirochaetia bacterium | reverse complement strand
TAGATATGCGGCGCAACTGGCTGAATGTCGTGAATATGACCTGGTTGGTGTCTGATTGGCCATAAAAATCGTTGTTGACGTGAATCTTGCAGTGCGTTGGGCCGATATGCTTTCCGTGCAGGGCATTGAGGCCGTGTACTGGACCGATGTCGGCGAGGGCGACGCCTCCGATACGGAGATTATGGCCTGGGCGGAACGGAACGGCTATACGGTGCTTACTGGCGATCTGGACTTTGGAGCGATTCTGACCGCCACTCAACAGAGCAAGCCGAGCGTTGTTCAAATCCGGGCCGAAGATACCCGCCCTGAGGGGCTTATTGATTTGACGGTGGGCGTTCTTGCCCGGCTGAAAACGGATATTGAAGCGGGGGCGCTAATAACGATTGACCCCCGCAAGACCCGTATCCATTTGCTCCCCATTATACGCTAAACGCATTGTTCCCCGCTCCTATTCCAATTATTCGCCTTTGCGGGGGTGTCGATTGTTTTTTTTTTCGATTTGTGGTATTTCTCTACCTATGGCTTATGTAGCGAAACTGTACGAGACGAATTTCCTTGAGTATGCCTCGTATGTTATCAAGGACCGGGCGATTCCCCATTTGGACGACGGGCTGAAGCCTGTCCAGCGGCGCATCCTGCACAGCCTTTTCGAGAAGGACGACGGCAAGTTCACCAAGGTCGCCAATGTGGTGGGGCACTGCATGCAGTACCATCCCCACGGGGACGCTTCGATTTACGAGGCCCTCGTCGTTCTGGCGAACAAGGAAATACTCATCGACAGGCAGGGGAACTTCGGCAATATTTTTACCGGCGATCCCGCCTCCGCGGCGAGGTACATCGAATGCCGCGTCCTGCCCCTGGCAAAGCAGATTCTTTACAACCCCAAAATTACCGTCTACGAGAATTCCTATGACGACCGCAGCCAGGAGCCGGTGACTTTTCCGGCGAAGGTCCCCCTTGTTTTGGTCCTGGGCGCGGAGGGAATCGCCGTCGGTATGTCCACCAAAATACTGCCGCACAATTTCATCGAGGTGCTGCAGGCCGTTGCCGCCGCGGTGAGGGGAAAAACGGCGCGGTTGTACCCCGATTTTCCCACGGGCGGGGACATGGACGTGTCCGCCTACGAGGACGGCAACGGCAAGGTGCTGGTGCGCGCGAAGCTCGACACCTCCGACCCCGGGCGCATCGTTATCCGCGAGCTGCCCTTCGGCTGCACCACGAAAAGCCTCATCGCCAGTATCGAGGCGGCGGCCCGCAAGGGAACCATCAGGATTGCCAGCATCAACGATTTTACCACCGACAAGGTTGAAATCGAAATCCGCCTGCAAAGGGGAACCTACGCCAGGGACGTGGTGGATGTCCTGTACGCCTTTACCGACTGCGAGGTGTCGATACCCGTCAATCTTTTGGTTATCAGGGATAATGTGCCTGTCCAGATGACGGTAACTGAAATAATCGAGTACCACGCGAAGAGGCTGGCGCAGATTCTCCAGGCCGAACTCAAGCTGGAACAGGCCGAGCTTGTGGAACGCCTGCACATACGCACGCTGGAACAGATTTTCGTGGAAGAGCGCATTTACAAAAAAATCGAGGAAAAGAAAACCCAGGAGGCGGTGGCCGGGGCCGTGCTGGATGGTTTCAAACCCTTCGCCAAACAGATCAAACGGGAAGTGAGCGAAGAGGATGTGGAGAGGCTTTTAAAGATTCCCATCCGCCGCATATCCTTATACGATATCAACAAGGCGAAAAAAGAAATGGAGGAGATCCGCGCGCGCCTGGGCGAGATCAAATACCACCTGGGCCATCTTTCGGATTACGCGGTGTCCTTCCTTGACGGCATCATCGAGGCCCAGGGCAAAAATTTCCCCCGCGCCACGACGGTCAGGACTTTTCAGAAAGTCGAGGCGCGCGAGGCGGCCGTGCGCAACCTGAAACTGCGCTACGACGAGGACACCGGCTATATCGGCACCGGCGTTTCCGGCGGGACGGCGCTTTTCGAGGTGTCCGAGTTCGACAAGATTATTGTCATCCGCAGGAACGGGATGTACACCGTGCAGAACGCGCCGGAAAAACTTTTCGTGGACAAGGGCGCCCTGTTCTGCGGTTTCGCGGAAAAGGAACAGCTCGCCAAAAAAGTTTTCTCCGCCCTGTACCGCGACCCGAAAACGGACATCGCGTATGTAAAAAGATCCCATATCGAGACATGGATTCTCGACAAGGCCTACAACCTTGTGCCGGAGGGCATGGAGCTTCTGAAACTGACAAGCAAGGAAGACGCCCTCATCCACCTGGAGTACCAACCCGCAAGGGGCCTGAAAAAACTTGAGGAAAATTTCGCCCTGAAGAAATTCCCCGTGCGCGGGCTCAAGGCGGCAGGCATCCGCATTTCCCCCAAAAAAATCAAAACCGCCCAGTTTGTAAAGGCTGCGGGAAAGAAAAAGTAAAAAACCAGCACTGCCCAGTTTGAATTCATGGCGCCTTATTACCTCACCTTACGCAGAAGAATACAGAAAAACACCGACCACACAGCACGGACCACACGGACAGATTTTTTTTCAATAGAGTTGTTTAGAAACCCCGGTTTTTTGTCCGCGCAGTCCGTGTTGTCCGTGGTAAATTTTTGCCTTTGTGTACTATGCGTTATTTAGGGATAAGCTCTTATTACCTGAAAACGCGGGGCCTGTCAGGTTGCCCGCGTTTGTTGGTTCTGAGCCGCGGCTATTTTCTGCGTAAAACAACCTTTACAAAATGGTTATCAAGTTCAAACTCAGGGGGAGGGTTGCCGTTTGCTTCCATCGCGGATTTTGCCCACTGGATGCCAAAACCAAAACGCTGGACAAGATCAAGATTTTTCATGACATCGGCCAAATTTTTGTTGCGGTAATCCGTAATCCCGGCCTGCCCGAAATTTTCGACAGTAACATCACCGTAAGGACCGCCCGGATTCATAATCTCTATACGGTCATTGTACCAGTAAAATCTGACAGGGGAATTTGTTCCATCATAATTGCGGTGCAGGATCGCGTTACACAGTATTTGGCGGAACGCGGCTTCAGGATAATCCCAGCTAATAATATGCGTTGGTCCTGAATGGACATCAAAGGCCCGTTTATTGTAGGCGGTAAATTTCATTTCCGCCGTTTTGTATATTTCCGTCAGCCTGCCTTTAATTTCCAATTCGTCAATAATGGGACTGTCCACATCGCTGCCATCGATCCGCAAAAACTGAATATAGGACCCATAAACAAAGTCCTGCGGTTTCTTTCCTAAAGAAATTATTCCTATAAATGTCGGAACCGGTTCATGCGCGGACTTGACCATTTTACAGGAAGCAAGCCGTTCTTCATACATCCGGTGGTTTTCTTTTAATACATCGGGAGCAAACGCGGACGGCAGGTATTCCTCTTCAAAAAAAGTCCGCGAAATATCCCCAAGCCGCGCGCCTGGTATTGGTTTTACGTCATAGGGAATAAGGCATGAGACGCGCTTTTCGTTTAATATGCGTTCTTCCTGTTCGTTTGCCAGAGCGCGCCTCGGCCCTGTGCGCACCCATATTCTGCCATCGTATTTTACCGGCGGCGAATCGGAAGGCATCACGGTTACAACAGCCATTTCCGCGCCGTTTAATACGCGCTTTTCAACAGTAAGGGCGGGAAGCGGTAAAATATTACCGTCGGTTTTCATGTCGGAAAGGGTCAGGAGCAGTTGGTCGGTGATCTTTAAACCGCTTGGGTTTCCATCGTCTTTTGCGCCGACAAACAACACTCCGGCCTTTTTGTGATTCGGTAAATCGTTGGAAAACGCGCATACGGCCTCCCGGGAACGCCTTGAAACATCTCCGGAAAAACTTTCTTTCCGCTCAACGCAATCCGACTCAATATCTTTCAGCAATATCGATAACTCTTCATCCGTATATCTTTGCATTTTTCCCAACCCCGTCACCCGCTTTTAAAGAAATACTACCATCTTCCCCCCGGATAATCAATGCGGCGCGATTGACACCCCCGGCCTTCTTTGATACCCTAGTTCCATCTCTCATTACAAATACCGGTTTTTCAGGAGGACCACAATGAAACAAACCCTGCTTGTCCTTTCGGCGTGTTGTATCCTTTCTTTTTTATCCTGCGCGACGGATCCGCCCGCAGCCCCCCCCGCCCCGCAGCCACCGGTGCCCGCCGCCGATCCCGAAGCCCCGGTGGAACTCGGCGAGGCCATCGCGCGCATCTCGGAGTATTTTATCGCCAATATCCCAAAAGGCAACAAAGTGGCCGTACTGGGCATCGAGGCGGACCACATATCCCTGTCGGATTACAGTTTCGAGGAATTCCACAAGCGGCTTGAAGACAGCCGCGCGTATACCATGATACCCCCGGGGGAAAGCCGCAACGTCGCGATGCGCGAACTCTTCCGGGAAAACTCAGGGGAAATCAGCCTGGAATCCCTGCACAAAATCGGCGAGGCCCTTAGCCCGGACACCATCGTCTACGGCAGCATCCGGCCCCACGGCGCGGAACACCGGCTTGTCATGCACGCGACGGACGTGGAAAAGCAGTCAGGCCTCATGCGGCCCCTCAACGTGCGCCTGAAGCCCGAGTGGAAAGGCCCTCCCTCCCTCGACGACAAAATAGGGCGCGCGGTTATCGACCTGGGGCGAAGTATCTATGCGCAGACGCCGCTCATCGCCGGAAGCATCAGCGTGGCGGGAACAACGGCCTCCACGACCCTTTCGGACTTTCTGCGGCCGCGCCTCCTCGCCGCCCTGCAAAAACGCGGCGATCTGTTCCGCACGCTGGACGAGACAGGCGGGAATGTCTCCGCAGAAGCCCTGCTCGCGCAGGCCAGCGCGCTTGCCCCTGCCGGCGGCGCGGCCCCTGTCCCGGCGCGGCTCGTGGGCGAGTTTCCCGCGAGGGGCGAAGGCGAGGAAATCCCCGTCTCCTTAAAACTCCTCGCGCTTGCGGACGCGGCAGTCCTCGGCTCGGCCTCGCTCACCGTCTCCGCCCAGGAAATGGCGGCTAACAGGCTTTCCGCCCTGCCGCCCAACACGACGCGCGAAAGGTTTGAAGACAAGCGCAAGGCCCTGAACGAATACAGCGGAAAAAACAACGCCTTCGTCCTGCGCGTCCAGCCCGACCAGGCGATCTACCACGCGGGCGACTATCTTTCCTTCTCGATTTACGCGGAGGAGGACTGCTATTTCCTGGTTCGGCATTACGATGCCCAGGACATCGAGAGCCTGATGTTTCCCGGCAACGCAGGCGATTGGGAAAACAATTTCATCCGCGCCGGGGAAACGCGCAGGGTTCCCGGCGAGCCGCGCTATCTGCTTGGGCCTCCCTATGGCCTGGAATACGTCATCGTGATGGCCTACCGCACCCAAATCCTGCTTCAGCCAGAGGCCGAGCGTCCCGCGCCTGTTTCGGAAGCGGACATCCTGCGGCGGCTCCATCTGAAAGGCTATGTCGACACGAAAAACCCCGACAACCGCGGCAAGCCCATACTCACAAACCCCGTGGCCACCTCCTCGTTCAGCTACACGATTCTGGAAAAGCGCTGACAGGAAATTTGGGCGCCTCCCCCGTGCCGCCCATGCGGCACGGGGGCCAAAATGATCAATGCGATTGAGAAAAGTAAAACGCCGATGCCCTGGCGGCTCCCTTGCGAATCTGCCAAAAAAACGCTACTGTAAGGCGAAAGGAGTTTTCAGGCAAAAAGGTGATTACGAAACTTGCCGAGCAGCAGGCCATTCTGCTTCTTTTGACGATGGGCGGCTTTGTCCTGTTCAAAACGGGGCTTATCGCGAAAGTA
>JAISXE010000149.1 GCA_031270615.1 Spirochaetia bacterium | reverse complement strand
TCTCAGTTTAGGCTCATAGCGGGGCTAAACCATCAACTGAACGGGGCCTGGCTGCGGGAAAAAACGGGTTCCCCCCCGGTGGGGCCTCCCCATTTTTTCCCGCAGACACCCGTACCATTTCCAAACAGGCGCTCTGAGACTAATACAGTCTGCTTTTTTAAGGGTTACCGGGGGTAGAAAATCTCCAAATTGATTACAATTTTGAGATTTTCCGGATTTGGAAGATGCTTTTTAAAACTGAGAATTGCTGTCTGGAATCCTATGCGCTCCTGAGGCATCGACTTTCCGCGCGCATCTGCGGTAGTATACAGGCGATGAACCGCAAAATAGTTGTGCGTCCCGCGGAAGAAAAAGACACTCCGCTTGTCTTTGAGTTTGTGCGGGGCCTGGCCGAATACGAACGTCTTCTTGACCAGCTTGCCGCCACAGAGGAAGATCTGCGGCGCTTTATTTTTGAGGAAAAGCGGGCCGAGGTCCTTATTGCCGAATATGGGGGACGGGCCGCCGGATTTGCGCTCTTTTTTTCCACGTTTTCGACTTTTGTGGGAAAACCGGGAATCTACATCGAGGACCTCTTTGTAAAACCGGAGTTTCGCAAAAAGGGGCTGGGAAAACGCCTTTTCGCCTCCGTTGCGGAAATCGCACTCCAAAGGAACTGCGGCCGCCTTGAGTGGGCCTGTCTTGACTGGAACACGCCTTCCATCGATTTTTACGTGAGTCAGGGCGCGCAGCCGCTTTCGCAGTGGACGAGCTATCGCATAACGGGAGAAAAACTGAAACGCCTGGCGGAATGGGACGGGCAGGGCGGGGATTGACCGCGAGGGGGCAGGGCCTTATGGTTTTCCCGCGCCGGGCCCATGCAGCCTGGGCAAATCCGGGGAATTGGAGCGGAAAGCCCGGTTTGCGGCGCAAATGCGCCCAAATTCCGAAATTATAAAGATTTTAAAACTGCCGAATCACGCGAACCCTGAAATTTGCCGCCCCCGCCCATCCCCAGGTGCTGCTTTGACTGCCGTTACTGAAATCCTGGTAACACGAGTAGCCAGAGTTGTCATTCGCGGACGACCAGTAATAGCTGTTGTAAAAAATGCCGCTGCCGTTAAAACCGCCGAGCCCCTGCTTATGGAGGCGCTCGTACATCAGGTTAAGTTCATCCAGTGTCGGCAGCCGCCAATCCGTAATATCGACCTGCCCGTTTACGACAAGCGCCTTGCATCTTCGGATTGCTTCCGAGCGGCCTGCGATAAACTCGCTGGAAGCAGGCGCGGCTTCCAAATACCGCCAGCCGTCGCTGGTTTTCTTCTTGTCGTAGAACACGATACCTCCGGCGGGCCCTATGTCCCCGATATTGTATTCCTGCTTGACCCGTGCGGCCGGCTCTGCTGGTACTGCTGGTACTGTTGGTACTGCCGGTACCGTTGGCTGCGGGGCCGGCGTAGGGCTTACTGTTTTCCCTTTCGTGGCAGCCTGGCTGCTTGTTGTTTTCCCGCCCGCAAGCAGGGCGCGAACTACATCATCTCCTGCGATATTCGCGCGATACTGCACCATAACCTCAGCGCTCTGGACGTTCAGCACGCGTACAACAATACGGTACAAATTACCAAGTTTCTTCAGGGAGCCGGACACAATGGACTGGGCTCCAAGCATCCGCCCAAATTCCTGCATGGAATCATCGCTCACCTCGCCGGAAAGCTGGAATTCAAACTCATCACGGATAAGATCGATTTCCTTCCTGTCAACAACGGTAAGTTTCCTGCTGTCCACGAGGTTTGCCGTCAGCTCGTCAATAACATATTCGGAAAAATCATCCGCAGGAGAATCAAAGTTGAGCAGCGCGATTTTCGTCTTTGCCGGAAGCCGTTCGTCAATGTGAACAGAGGCCTGTTGCAGCGCCTGGTCAAGCGTCATTAAGTCTGAAAGTTCAACGGAGTTTTGCCTGCTGGCGCATCCAACCAGCATGATAATTGCTGCGATACACACTATAGTCTTTTCCATGTGGCGTTTTTGCATATACCCTCACCCCCTTGTGTTATAGCCAGTTACTCCCGGTCCACATGCAGGTTCCCGCCTTCTGGCCATTCTCGTTGTAGAAACCAGCGAGGAGGTCTTTATGTCCGGCCCCGAAGTCGGTGAAGGTGATATTCGCGGGCAGCGAAACAGAAAAACCATCGGAGTAGACATAGTTTTCCATATTCGGGGTCTGGTTTTCAGAAGACCCAGCGCCGGAGAGGTTTTTCGGCGCATCCGCGCCCTGCGGGGAACTCTTGCACCCGGAGAGCGCGAAAACAGCCGCAATGAAAATAAAAAAATATTTTCATACTGTAATTCCCCTGCCTTTCCTTAGAGCTTTTCCCGAAACTAATGCCTTGCGATACTCTATCAGCAAGGTGTAAAATCTGTCAATAGAGCGCAGGGTGCGTTCAGGGCAACGTCATTTACTTTTTTCCTGCCATACCGGTCATTTTGGCACATTTTTTTGCGGCGAAACCGCAAAAAAACCGGGCTATCCGCTCCAATTCCTCGAAA
>JAISXE010000122.1 GCA_031270615.1 Spirochaetia bacterium | reverse complement strand
GTAAGAGGAAGCGAGTTTTTCGTAATTGTCGTTTATTCGTAGCATGCTGCCACCTGGTTCTCGTGAATTTTTCATAGTTTAGCGGAAAATATGGCTGGAAGACAAGGCGGCAAGGGGGACGGAGGGGGGAGGAGTGGGGGAGTGTGAGGTGGGCGCGTTCCCGCCTCCGGCGGGAACCGGGCTTTCCGCTCCAAGTCCTCGGATTTGCCGCCGCAAATCCTGTGGGCTTTCCGCTTCATTCCCTCGCGCGCCCGCGGGCTTTTTAAAAGCTTAACCACGGCCCTTCGCAATGACCAGGGAGCAGCGGCGGCATTCCTCAATACCCATTTGCCCGTGCCGTCCGTGTTTTTCTTCCGTCAGTGTGGTCAGTGGTTTTCTTCCTGGTTATTCGCCTTCGCGGAATGCCCCTGGGCCGCGCCAGGGACTGGAGGGGCGCGAAGCGGCCACGCGCCGGGCGCGGGGCGGAACCCCCGGAAAGCCCGGTTTTTTTGCCCGCTTGCCAGACTGCCCGCTCGCCGTCCGCATAGCAGCCAGGGCAAAAAAAGGCGCCCAAATTCCTCGCTTTTCGCACTTCACTTTTTCCCTGGCCGCTCTTGTAAAAACCTGGGAAAAGGAGTAGGATATGGGGTAGAATCACATGAGGATGATATTCGGGTTACTATACTAAAATTCGCTTGAGGAGGTTATTGAATGACAAAGATTGAACGCGTTGACACTGTGCTCAAGGGGGGGGAACCTGACAGGCCGCCGGTTTGCCTGTGGTACCACTTCGGGCTCCAACATGCTTCGGGGGAGACTTTTGCGAGGGCCGCTTTGGAATACTTCGAGCATTATGATTTTGATTTTCTGAAAGTTATGAACGATTATTTCTATCCGATGCCTGCGGGCGTGGATGAGATAAAGACCGCCAAGGATTTGGGGAAGATCGGCCGGCTGGAGGCGGACAGGACCCCTTTGAGGGAGCAGCTCAAGGCCGTGCGGCTTATCGGCAAGCAGCTCAAGAAAAAGGCGTATTTCATCGACACGGTTTTCGATCCCTGGCAGGCACTTCTGAAGGGCGTCTGCGGCGAGCATCTGGCCGCGCTGGCGAAGGAGGCCCCCCGGCAGCTTACGAAGGCCCTGGGTTTCGTGACCGACACGCTTATCGATTACTGCCGCCGCTCCATCCAGGCGGGTTCGAGCGGCATTTTCCTTTCCGTGCTGGCGAGCAAGGAGGTCATCGACCACAGGCTTTTTCTGAATTTCGCGAAGCCCGCGGCGCTGAGGCTGCTGAACGCGATAAAATTCCTGGCGCCGATGAATGTCCTGCACGCGCACGGGGCGAGGATCTTTACGGGCGATGTTCTGGATTTCCCGGTGTCGGTTATCAGCTATGAGGACAGGCTGCCGGGCAACCCCACCATCGAGGAGATGAAGAAGCGTTTCCCGGGCGCGGTTATGGGCGGTATCGACAACACCCAGGTGGTGAACAGGAGCTACGCTTTCATAAAAAACAACGTGCGCGAGGGCCTGAAGAGGGGCGGGAAGAGCCGCTTCTTCCTTGCCAACGGGTGCAGCATTCCTTCCTGGCTGGACGCCCGCGCACTCAAGACAATCGTGGAAACGGCGAAAACCCCGCTCCCCGAGGCGGATGCGAAGGCGGTCGGGCCGGCGAGATAGTTTTTGGCTCATGCCGCGCGGGGTTCGCTCAAGGCCATAAGGAATTTGCAGCCGGCCGCCGCGCGGTTCCTCCTTCGCGTTCCGCGCGGCTATCAGGTATTGATTTGGAAGGCATGGTCCATCAGCCCCTTTGGGGCTGGCAATTATAGGTATTGATTTGTATGCGCCGCACGCGGCGCTGGATTGTACGCCGTCCGCCCCGCCCGGTAAGTCCATCGGTTTGCGTAAAAAGGTCCGTGTCTGAAAGAGATCGGGGCCGGTGGTCTGGGTTTGTCTCGAGGGCTTTGGGGCGGGGGGATGCTTGTTTTCGCTGTCGATGTCCTCAATCCCCTTTTGCAGGTGGTCGTACATCACTTTGCGCGCTTTTGTGCTGTTTTTTGCTTCGATTGCGCGGAGCAGCAGCGTGTGGTAGTAGATGCCGTCTTTGTATCCGCGGTATTGGTTGATCTGCTTGTAACTCTCCGATTTCTGGCGGAACACCTCGCGGATGCTGTTTTCCAGCAATATGTTGCCCGAGGCCCGGCTGATTTCCTCGTGGAACATCATGTCGCAGCGCACGAAATTTTCGATATCGTCCCTGCCCACCGCCTGTTTCATTTGTTCGAGCAGCAATTTCAGGTTGCGGATGTTTTCCTCTGTGGCGCGTTCGGCGGCGAGGTAGCTTGTCTCCGATTCGACGATGCGGCGGAACTCAAGCATCTGCCGTTTGTCCAGATAATCGTCGCCGCTGAGTGCGGGGATGCCTTTGCCGAAACCGGACAGATTGCGGGAAACCACAAAGGTCCCCCTGCCGTGGACGCTTTTCAGCAGTCCCAGGGCGATAAACTGCTGGATTGCTATCCTGACGCTTGCGCGGCTGACGCCCAGGGTGCGGGTCAGCTCGTTCTCCGAGGGCATTTTTTCCCCGACCAGCCATACGCCGCCGGCAATGTTTTCTTTGATATACGCAATGACTTGCTGCGTTATGCTGGTTTTTTTAATCAACATACTCATTCATCGTAAGGATTTTCGGGTATTCCCGCAATAGCAAAAACCATAGAGGGATTCCATGGGGTTTACCCACGGCTTGTCCGACAAGCCACTATGGGGGATTTTTTTGAAAAAATCAAGTGCATGGAGGAGGGGGTGAAGTGTGGGGTGTGGCCAAGCCCTCTGTCAAGTCCCAGCTCTTCACCCCTCACTCCTTTAATTCTTTTTTTCTTCTTCTTGACATTATGTGATTATCGTGCAAAGATGGGATTCATAACTTGTCAGTCAAGCGACAAGTTGCAATGGCGGCAGGGAGGGCGTTTTTCTGCCGCGGGTTATTCCGAAGGCGGCTGGCAAATCGCCGGATTATTCCGGTTTATATTTCAGGAGGGTGTGTATGCGAAGGTATGCGGGTTTGTTGTTGGTTGTTTGCGTTGTTTTTATGGCGGGCGCCGCGAATCTGTGGGCAGGCGGCGGGCAGGATTCGGGTTCCGGCCCGGTCACGCTGCGCTTCAGCCACGGTATGGCGGCGGATGGGACTTTCGGCCAGGCGGCCCTGCGTTTCGGCGAGGCGGTCAGCCGGAAGACAGGCGGAAGATATAAGGTGGACGTGTATCATAACGCCCAGCTTGGCTCCGAGCGGGATACCGTGGAAGCCTGCCAGATGGGGAATCTTGATTTCGCGGTGGTGAACCAGGCGGTGCTTGCCAATTTTATCCCGGAGATATCCGCCCTGGATTTGCCGTATATCATCGAAAGCAAGGAGCACGCGGACGCTGTTTTTTACGGGGAAGTGGGGGATTATTATCTGGGCCGCCTGCAGAATGTCGGCCTGGCGGGATTGACCTATTTTGAATCGGGCTTCAGGAATCTTACCAACAACCGGCGGCCCGTCAATTCCGTCACGGACGTGAAGGGCCTGCGTATCCGGGTAATGGAAAACAGAATCCACCAGGAAGCCTGGCGCACCCTGGGCGCGGATCCGGTTCCCATGTCCTGGGGCGACGCCTATACCGCGATGCAGCAGAACGCCATTGACGGGCAGGAAAACCCGACGGTTGTTGCCGAGCAAAACCATGTGGGCGAGGTGAACAAGTATATCGCGATTACCGAACATGCCTATACCACCTGCTTTCTTATTGTGAGTCCCAAGACCTGGGCGAGGATAAGCGCCGGGGATCAGAAATTGTTTCTTGAGGCGGCGCAGGAAGCCTCCCGGTTCAACTCGGAGGCAAGCCGCTCGCTGGAGGACGCCTCGCTGAAAAAAATGCAGGATCAGGGGGTTTCCGTCACGCGGCCCAACAAGAGGGATTTTATCCAGGCCACCGCGCCGGTTCGGGAGAAATTCCGCGGCGAGTTCCAGGATCAGATTGCCCGCATCGAAAAGGCGCGGCCCTGATTTCATAAAATGTTGCCAGTGTGTAAGCTCCGGGGCTTGCCTGGGTTAAAACCGCCGGGTTTCAAAAACCCGGCGGAATTTTCGCCGGGGCCTGCCGCGATTCGGGAAAAAGGAGTGGCGCGATGCGCAAAATCGTAGTCTTCGTGGAAAAAATACAAACGGCGGTAAACGCTTTTATTGGGCTTGTGCTGGCCGCCATGATGTGCGTTATCCTGCTGCAGACATTCACGCGCTATGTGGTTTTCTATAGCCTGCCCTGGTCGGAGGAATTGTCACGGTATCTGTTTGTCGCCATGGTGTGCCTTGGCATCAATATCGGCGTCACGAAAAAACTGATGATACGCATAGACCTGATAGATTCCGTGCTTTCCGACGGCGCGAAGCATGTTTTCGAGATAGGAAGGCTTGTTATCGAATTATTCGTAAGCGTGATGTTTTTCGTCAGCACGTTCGATTTGATAAAAATCGGTAAATTCCAGACAAGCGCCGCGATGCGGATTCCCATGCACATACTCTACGGCGTGCTGACGGTGGGTTTTGGCTTGGCCGCTGTCGCGGTAATTCTGCGCCTGGTACAAACGATAAAACGCCCGGCGGTTTGACTTTAAGGAGTATTTATATGGCATTGCCGGCAATTGTTATGATTATCCTTGTGGTTGTTTTGGGCGCCCTGGGGCTGCCGATAGCCTGGGCGCTGTGCTGCGCCAGCCTGAGCGCCGTGCTTTTGGATCCCTCATTGTCGCTTGGGGCCTGCGTGCAGAAAATATTTACCGGCTGCGATAATTTCGCGATGCTCGCGATACCCGCTTTTTTTCTCGCCGGGGATATTATGTCCAAGGGCGGGCTTTCCAAACGGCTTGTGAGCTTCGCGGACTCGCTTATCGGCTGGATTTCCGGGGGAATCTCCCTGGTGGCGATTGTCGGATGCACGTTCTTTGCCGCGATTTCCGGCTCCTCGGTCGCGACCACCGCCGCCATTGGCGGAATCATGTATCCGGAAATGGTAAAACGGGGATACCCCAAAGACTATTCGGCGGCGGTGCAGGCAATCGGCGGCACCCTGGGAATCGTGATACCCCCCAGCGTGGTGTTCGTCATCTACGGCAACATCACGGGAACATCGGTTTCCAAGCTGCTGATATCCGGCGTCATACCTGGGTTTCTGACCGGCTTCGCGCTGTGCGTATGCGCGTATTTTAAGGCAAAAAAGCACAACTATCCCAGAAACGAGGGTTTCAGCTTCAGGCGCTTTCTTCTTTCGTTCAGAAACGCGGTCTGGGCGCTTTTCATGCCAATAATCATTCTGGGCGGTATTTATGCCGGTGTTTTTACCCCCACGGAATCCGCTGTGGTGGCGGTTTTCTACGGGGCTTTTGTTTGCCTTGTCATATTCCGCGAAATATCCGGGAAGACGGTTTGGGAGATACTGAAAACCACGGCGGCCAACACGTCGAACCTGATGTTTCTTGTCATGTCGGCCATTTTGTTCGGATACCTGATTACCTATTACAACATTCCGGTATTTGTAACCACGGCTTTTATGTCTGTCGCGGGGGACAGATACATTTTTATGCTTCTGATCCTTGTCCTCCTTACAGTCTGCGGCATGTTTCTTGAGGTGAGCGTCACCAATCTTATTCTTGGGCCGCTTCTGGCACCCATAGCGTTATCTTTTGGCATAGACCCCATTCACTTTGGCATGGTGTTCGTCTTCATGCTGGCCCTCGGACAGGCGACTCCTCCTTTTGGTTCCACCATGTTTGTTGCCTGCGGACTTAGCGGCCAGCGGGTATCCGGTGTGGCAAAACAGCTTATCCCTTTTGTGCTTGTCGAATTGCTCTGCGCGGCCGTCTTTGCGTATGTGCCCGTTTTGTCAACCCTTTTGTCGAACCTTTTGTAAGAACTATCCATGCAGCGCGTATATGTGTTTCTTTTTATGGGGCAAAGCAACATGGCGGGCCGGGGCGTCGCGGGCTTGGCGCCGGAGGTCCCCGAAGGCTGGGGCTATGAGTACAGGGCGGTTACCCGGCCCGATGCCCTTGTCCCGGCACGCGAACCTTTCGGGGCGGAAGAAAACAACCCCCACGGGGTATTCGAGCCAGGCATGAAAACCGGCTCCCTGGTATCCGCGTTCATAAACAGCGCCTATCCGCTACTGGGCGTGCCCATTGTCGGCGTGTCCTGCTCCAAGGGCGGTTCAAGCATCAACGAATGGGAACCAGGTGGCGCGTATCATGCCGATGCCCTGGCGCGCCTGCGAAAATGCCGGGATTTCCTCTGCGCGCATGATTACGAAATCATGCGCGCCTGCATGGTTTGGTGCCAGGGATGCACCGACGGCGACAATGCCATGCCCCCAGGCGAATACAGGGAAAAAACCGGGAATTTTATTCAATCGGTCCTGTCGGCGGGAGTGGATTTTTGTTTTTTGATCCAAATCGGAAACCACCGGGATAATCCGCTTTTGTATCGGGCGATACAGGAGGAGCAGGAATATTTGTGCGCGAATAACGCGAACATCGTCATGGTGTCCCGGCTTTTCAAGACTTTCGCGGGCAGGGGGCTTATGAAAGACGAGTTCCATTATTTGCAGCCGGCGTATAACGAGGTTGGCTGCGAGGCGGGGAAAAACGCCGCGCGGTTCCTCCTTCGCGTTCCGCGCGGCCATAGGGAATTTGCCACTGGCCCTGCGGACGGGACGGGCAGGCAAGGCCGGGGATTTTGATTTGGGGTCCGTGTTTTTCCGTGTTGTCGGCCTGTCACCTTATATATACGACAGAACCGTTTTTGGGCCTCTCGCCCTGTTGCCGGGTGGGCAAAGACACGCCCTGATGGGCGTGCGTTTGTTTCGGCGTGTGGGGCCGGTGGTTAATCCTTAAATATGCGCGGGTCAAGTTTAACGCGCGCGCCGGGCCGTTAAAACCAGGTCCATGCTCCTTCGATGAGCCTCTGGTGGGGGCGGAAGGCGGCTTTGTAGGCCATTTTGGGCGAGCCTTCCACCATAAAGCCGAGGTAGTAGTGTTCCAGCCCCATGCTTCTGGCAAGCTCGATTTCCCGCAGCACGGAAAACACGCCGAGGCTGCGGCGGGCGAATTCCGGCT
>JAISXE010000090.1 GCA_031270615.1 Spirochaetia bacterium | reverse complement strand
CAAAAGTCAGCCCGTGGGGCGCAAAGGATTGCAGCGGAAATCCTTTTTGCCGCCCGGCGGCAAAAAGATTGAAGCGGAAAGCCTGGTTTTTGGCGCTCCGGCGCCAAAAATGCGCACATATTTTCTTAACTTGTTGACAGTGCCGTGCCTCCCCCCCCATTTTTTACCATCAAGTGAAGTTCGTCAAGCTGTCTTTGTTCCACGGCGGAAGGCGCCTCGTCCATAGGGGAGACCCCCACGGTATTCTTCGGAAAAGCGATGACATCCCGTATCGTGGTTTCCCCGCACATCAGCATGACAAGCCTGTCGAAGCCGGGCGCTATTCCCCCGTGGGGCGGCGGCCCGTAGCGGAACGCCTCAAGGAGAAACCCAAAACGCTCCCCCGCGTCCCCGGCATCGTACCCGACGATACTGAAAACCCGCTTCTGGATTTCCGCATCGTGGATGCGGATGGAACCCGAGGCGATCTCATAGCCGTTGCACACAAGGTCGTACATATCGCCCTTTACCTCGCCGGGGTTCTGTTCCAGCGTGGCAAGGTATTCTTCCCTGGGCATGCTGAACATGTGGTGCGCGGCGTCCCATTTGTTTTCCTCCCCGTTCCATTCAAACAGGGGAAAATCCACTATCCACGCGAATTTGAAATCGCCCTGCCTCGCCAGACCCAAATCCTTTCCCAGCCGGGATCTTACGGCGCCCAGGGCTGCGCGGGCAATGCCCTTCGCCGCGCCCGCGAAAAGGAGGAGATCGCCCTCCCGCGCGCCAAGCCCTTCGATGATTTTCTCCGCCGAGGCCTCGTAGAATTTCGCGATGCCCCCCTCAAGCCCCGAAGCCCCCACCTTTGCCCAGGCAAGCCCCTGGGCCTTGAAGGATTTCGCAAGCTCCTCAAGCCCCGCAATCTGCTTGCGGGAATAGCCGCCGCAGCCCGGCGCGACAAGAACCTTCACCGCCCCGCCCCCGGCAAGGACATCCTTAAAAACGCCAAACGCGCCCGCCTCCACATACGGCCCGAAATCCCGCAGCCGCAAATCGAAACGCAGGTCCGGCTTGTCCGAGCCGTAATTGTCCATGGCCTCCTCCCAGGAGAGGCGGGGAAACGAAGCAGGCAGTTCCGAGGAAATCGCGTGGCGGAATATGTGCCCCAGCATCCCCTCGGTAACGCGGAAAACATCCTCCCGGGAAACAAAACTCATCTCCATATCGATCTGAGTAAACTCAAGCTGGCGGTCGCCCCGCGCGTCCTCGTCGCGGTAGCAGCGGGCAATCTGAAAATACTTGTCGAAACCCGAAACCATAAGAAGCTGCTTGTAAAGCTGCGGACTCTGCGGCAGTGCGTAAAACCTGCCCGCGTGGATGCGGGAAGGAACAAGAAAATCCCGCGCCCCCTCCGGCGTCGATCTGATAAGCGTGGGCGTCTCGATCTCGAAAAAACCCTCCCCGCGGAGGTATTCCCTGGCGCGGAACATGGCCTCGCTGCGGATGCGGATATTCCTTTGCATCGCAAACGAACGCAAATCAAGGTAGCGGTAGCGCAGCCGCAAATCGTCCCTCGCGTCGCTGCGCTCCTCAACCATAAAAGGCAGAACCTCGCAGCCCGAAAGAACCGCAATCTCCAGCGCCGCCACCTCTATCTCCCCGGTGGGCATCTGCGGATTAACCATCTCAGCCGGACGCCCGCGCACCGTCCCCCTCACGGCCACGCAGCACTCGAATCTCAGCGCCCCCGCCGCCTCTTTCAGGGCCGCCCCCGCATCCTCGTCCACCACGACCTGGGTAATGCCGTAGCGGTCCCGCACATTAATAAAATTGATTCCCCCGTGGTCCCTCTTCCTGTGTACCCAGCCGTTCAGGACAACGGTCTTCCCCGCGTCGGACGCCGAAAGCTCCCCGCAGGTGACGCTGCGCTTTAGATTTTCCATACGCCCTACAATCTACCATTGGCCGAAAAGAAACTCAAGGGCAGGAGTGAAGCGCGAGGCGTGGAATGAGGAGTTAGGAAAGTGAAGCGTGAAGATTTTTTGGGCGCGTTTTTTTTCGGCCGCAGCCGAAAAAAAACCGGGCTTTGCGGGGCTGCGCTGTCGCTCCGGCCCCGGTGCTTTGCACCGCGGCTTGCTTCGCAACCCCTTCAATCCCTCGCGCGGCGCGGGGCGTGTATGGTGTCATAGCCACGGGCCGCGCGGACTGATTTCACCTTTGTCCGTGTCTGTCCGTGCCGCCAGCGATCAAACTGCGGCCAGCCGCCGCTGCCCGCTCACCCGGCAATCCGCCCCGCCGGAAGCCATTTTTGCAGGCAGCGGGCGAGTTCCGCGTTGTCCATGGGCTTCGACAGAAAGTCCGTGAAGCCGTTTGTCAGAAACATCTCCTTCGCGCCGCTCACCGCGTTGGCCGTCAGGGCGATGATGGGCATCTCCGCCCAGGGCCCGCCCAGGGCGCGCACGGCCTGGGCGGCTTCCACCCCGTCCATCTCCGGCATCATGTGGTCCATAAAAATAAGATCGTACTGTTTTTCCCGGACAAGGCTGAGGGCCTGGGCACCGCTTGAGGCGAGGTCCGGCTCTATGCCGAAACCGTTCAGCATGAACCTGGCAATTTCCAGATTGATCTGGATATCATCCACCAGAAGAACCCGCGCGCCCTCTGCGGTAAACGCGATGGCATCTTCCACCCCCTCCTCGCTGGGCAGGTCCTCCTCCCTGCCAAGCGCGAGGGGAAGCCGGACCGTGAAAACAGAACCCGCGCCGTATTCGCTGCGCACCGAAATCGTGCCGCGCATTATCTCGCACAGCCGCCTGGTAATGGCAAGGCCCAGGCCCGTTCCCACCACCTTCTTGTTCCGCACAAGGTCAAGCTGCTCAAAGGCGGTAAAAAGCCGGTGGATCGCCTCCTCGCGTATGCCGATACCCGTGTCCTCCACCTCGAAGACAAACTCGCCCGAAGCCCCGTCCAGCCCCACGCGGAAAATGACCCCGCCCTTGTTCGTGTACTTGTAGGCGTTGTTCAGTATGTTGGTAAGGATCTGCCCCACGCGCTTTTCGTCGCCAAAAACCGCATGGGGCAGCGCGGAGTCAAAAACGCAGGTAAAGTAGAGGCTCTTCTGCGCGAACATCAGTTCAAACATCGTCTTCAGATGCCGCAGAAGTTCCGGCAGGTTGAAATATTCGGGAACAAGCTCAAGTTTCCCCGCCTCGATTTTGGAAAAGTCAAGAATGTCGTTAATCAGGTTGAGCAAAGTGTTGGAGGAATTCTGGATGCCCCGCAGGTATTCCATCTGGGCGCTGTCCAGGCGCGTGCTCTTCAGAATGTTGGCGATGCCGATGATAGCGTTCATCGGCGTGCGTATCTCGTGCGATACCGTGGCCAGAAAATCGGACTTCGCCTTGTTCGCCAGTTCCGCCTCGCGTTTGGCCGTAAGGATGTCGGTGGTATCGTAAAAAAAGGCCATGCACCCCAAAGCGAGGTTGTCCTCGTCCAGCATGGGCGTAATCTGGACCGTATAGGTGCGGGGATTCCCGTGTTTCCCGAAATCGATAAGGTCCTCGCCGTTGTGGGCCTTCCTGTCCGCGAATGTGCTTTTGAAAATCCTGTCGGCCTTTTGGGCGGTTTCGGCCCCCGCATAGCGGTCAAACAGATCATGGAAACCCATCCCCCGTATACTGCCAAAGGCGGGGATGTGGCACAGGGCAAGAAAAACCTCGGTACAGTAAACGATGCGGCCCTGCTGGTCGAAAAGCAGAATGACATCCGGGCAGTTTTTCAGCAGCAGGTTCATGTATTTTTCAAGCTCGGATTTGCTGGCGGAAATAATCTGGCTCAGGTTGTCCTTCACGGCGTTGGTGATGCGGTTGCGCTCAATAATGCCCTTCACCAGTTCCGCCTCGCGGTTGAGTTTTTTTATTTGCAGCCGGGCCTCTTTCAACTGGACCCGCAGGGTTTCCGCATCCAGCCCGCCCAGATCCTCGCCATCGCTCACAGGTTCCCCCTACAGCAGGCACATCACAATAGTATCATTGTGGCTGCGGTTTGCCAGTTTTCCGTCCAGACCGGAAACCGGGGCTATCTCGCCGCCGGAATACGTCATGTGCCAGGGTATGCCGCCGCCCAGGGCATTCGAGACTTTTTTCATCTCCTCTAAGGATTCGTACCCCAGGGCAAAGTACCGGCCCACGCAGGAGAATATGAGTATGCCCCCGGCCTTTTCCTGTCTCAGGACCTGGCGCAGGATTTTTTCTGTTGTATTTAAAACCTCCTCCGCGTCGATCTTGCCCACGGTAAGCGTGGACCCCACGGGCATCTCGCCGCCGCACACGGCGCTGCCGTCCGGGGCAATGGCAAACATGACCCTGACGATGGGCTGGGTGTCGTCACGGTAATCCAAAATAAAAGGAAAGGAATTGATCCCGATAATATGCCCCTCCGCATCCTTGAGAATCCCAAGGCTCGACAGGTAGTCGCTTACCGGCATGTTGTTGACGCTTTGAAGCTGGTTTCCCGCCGAGGCGGTCACAACGCCCTTTTCGCGGAAGGCCTTTTCCTCGGAGATATTGGCCACGAAAAACGACGGCCGGACATTCCCGTACAGAAGAATAAAAACGTACCTGTCGGAAAAGGCCCCGGCGCCCATAATGGTTTTGGATTCGTGGTAGTCGTTGGTGTGATCCACCGACACCGTGCCGAAGTTGGGTATGCCGCCGGTAATCGCGTCGAAGGCTTTCACAAAAAAATCGCCCGATATGTTCATAAGAAGCGGGGCGAAGCTGATCATGAACACCGGCGGGCCAGAGTGTTTTCCCGCCGCCGCGTCGTAGGCGGCGCGCAGGGGGGCCTCGTCGGTGGTCGAAATAGGATCGCTTACGGCCGCCTCAAACTCCGCATCGTCCGAGGTAAGAACCATAAGAGCCAAATGGGTCTGCCCCATCATGCCCGGCGCGGCGCAGGCGGCGGTGGTTGTCCCCACAAGGGGAAAAGGCAGCTTTTCCGCGAGTGCGGCAAGCACGCCGGAACCAATATACTCCGCATGGCAGGAAACAATCCCACGGAATTTTTCAGCAGGGATTTTTCCATGTCAAGCTGCCCCAAAATACCGGAAACAGCGGATTCCACATCATCGATCTCGCCTGTATAAGCGGTCAAGGTTTTTATCATGGCGTATGCGTTCCCCCTAATAAAAAGATGATTATAGTACCACTATAGTATTGAAAGCGATGAAGAGCAAGCCGGTCACGGGCCTTCCGCTATTATCCCCCGCGCGCCCAGGGGCTGCCAAAAACTAAAAAAACCACGGACCACACCGAAAACACGGACAGACCACCCGGACGAAAAAAAAGAATGAGGAATTGGGGACGAAGAATGAGGGCGCGTTCCCGCCGCAGGCGGGAACCCAGGTCGCATGGGCGAGCAGTATTTTTGTATCCGCGTAGCGGGGACAAAAATACGACCAGCCGGGCTTTCCGGGGGT
>JAISXE010000271.1 GCA_031270615.1 Spirochaetia bacterium | reverse complement strand
GCTTTTGTTTCGCCGGGCTGGTCACGATTTTGCAAAGCAAAATCGTTGCTCGCCCATGCAACCTGTCAGGCCCCGCTTGTTTACAATTCCGCTTGCCATAAGTTGAAACTTGGAATTGCGCTCAGCCCCGCGCTCCCTTGCAGGAAAGCTACTTCGCCGCTTCAGCCGGTTTGGTGGCATCCCCGGTTTTCTCTTTTTTCTTCGATTTCTGCCTTTCCCTGATCTTGCGGTCCACCAGCTCAAGAATGACCATCTCGCTGCCATCCCCTTCCCGAAAACCCAGCCTCAGAATCCGCGTGTATCCGCCCGGGCGGCTCCGGTACCTGGGGCCAAGCTCCGTAAACAGCTTCGCGAGAATGGCCTTGTCGTGGATGCGTTTGGCCGCAATCCTTCGGTTATGGACGGAATCCTCTTTCGCGCGGGTCACAAGTTTTTCCGCCGTCTTGCGGATTTCCTTCGCCTTTGCCTTGGTGGTCCTGATCCTTTCGTAGCGGAAAAGAGAAATAACCATATTGCGATGGAGGGCCTTCCTGTGCGCGGAACGCCGTCCGAGGGCATTAAAACCAATCCTATGCTTCATCGGTATCTTCCTTTTTCTTTTTTACGTTCTTGATGGCCTTCTTCAAGGCGCTGTAGTCGGTCATCCCAAGAGTCAGGTTCCACTCTTTCAGCTTATCCTTGATCTCCAAAAGGGATTTCTTGCCGAAATTGCGGGTCTTCGCGATATCGTCCTCGGTCCGCATGGTCAGGGCGCCGATGGTTCTGATGTTGGCGTTTTTCAGGCAATTGCTCGAACGGACGGACAGCTCCAGCTCTTCAACCGGCGTCTCCAGCAGCTTCCTGACGCTTTCCTCCTCCTCGTCAATCTCCCCGATTGTTTCCAGCACGTCCTCATCAAAATTGATAAAAATCGTAAAGTGGTCCTTGGCTATCTTCGCGGCCTCCGCCAGGGCGTTTTCCGGGCTTATGGAACCATCGGTCCAAATCTCCATCGTAAGCTTGTCGTAATCGGACCTCTGCCCCACGCGCGTATCTTCCACGGCGTAGCGCACCTTCCTCACAGGGGAAAACACCGCGTCAATGGGGATGGTGCCGATGATTTCGATGTATTTGTCATTCATTTCCGCGGGAATATATCCCCTGTTAAGATCAATCTGAATCTCCATCTCGAAATTCGCATCGTCCATCGTTGTGGCGATGTGAAGGTCCCTGTTGAAAACGGTTATCGAATCGTCGGTCTGGAGGTCGCCCCCCTTCACCCCCAAATTCCCTTTTACCTCAAGCAGAATGGTCTTCTGATCCTGCTCGTCTTCCAGCCGGAGCTGAACCAGCTTGAGGTTATTGATAATGTCAGGCGTGTCTTCCACAACCCCGGGGATGGATTCGTACTCGCTGGAAAGCAGATGGGCGGTCCCATCCTTGTTGTACGACGTTATACGCACCGCAGTAACGGCATAGCCCTGAATGGACGAGAGCAAAATCCGCCTCAGCGTATTCCCTATTGTCGTGCCGAAGCCGCGCTCAAAAGGATAAGCAACGAATTTCCCATAGTCGGGGGTAACTTCACTGTGCTCAAAGGTAATCCCCTTGGGCCGCTTAAATCCCTTGAGAAGGTTTTTGCGTGCCATGTGCGCTCCTTACTTAGAATATAACTCGACGACAAGCTGTTCCCGGATATCCGCAAGATCGGTAACATCATTGCGCCGGGGAACAGCCCGAAGGTACCCGACAAGCGTGTCGGGATTGACTTCCAGCCAGGGCGCGACACCTGAGCGGGTGTACTCTTTCATGCTTTCTTTCACCAAAAGGAGCTTCTTCGCCTTTTCCCCCAGTTCCACCTTATCATCAACCCTCAACTGGTATGAGGGAATGGTAACCCGCTTCCCGCCCACAAAAACATGCCCGTGCGATACCAACTGCCTCGCCTGCTTGCGGGAAGAGGCAAACCTCATGCGGTACACAACATTGTCAAGCCTCTTCTCCAGAAGCGCGATAAGCGAATCGCCCGTGCGCCCCGGCATCTTCGCGGCCTTCTGGAACGTAAGCTTGAACTGCTTTTCCAGCATGCAGTAGATCCGCCGCATCTTCTGCTTTTCGCGAAGCTGGACGCCATAGTCCGTCCTCTTGGTCTGGCGGCTGCGGACGTTCTTTCCGGGCGCCATGGCCCTTTTTTTGTTTTTTTGGATTCTGGTAACCGAGCAGTGGTCGCTGGAACACCTCTCGCCTTTCAGAAAAAGCTTACTGCCTTCGGCCCTGCACAAACGGCACTGGGGCCCCGTATATCTAGCCATTCTTTTCGCCTCTCCCTTACACTCTTCGTGTCTTGCGGGGCCTGCACCCGTTATGGGGAATCGGGGTAACATCCCGGATGGACTTCACCTTCAAACCCAGGGCACCCAAAGACCGCACGGCGGATTCCCGCCCCACTCCCGGTCCTTTCACAAAAACATGAACCTCGCGAAGGCCGTAATCCATTGCCTTCTGCGCCGCGGTCTCCGCCGTAGTCTGCGCCGCGAAGGGCGTGGACTTTTTCGCGCCGCGGAAGTTAAGCCCCCCGGCCGAGGCCCAGGACACGGCATTCCCGTTAATGTCCGTTATCGTAACGATAGTATTGTTAAAAGTCGCCTGAATATAGACATTCCCTTCATAAACCGTCTTTTTTTCTTTCTTCTTCTTTACTTTTGCCACCTTTATCCCCCGCTTCCCTTATACTGCCTTTTTCTTTCCGGCAACCGTCTTTTTCTTGCCTTTCCGGGTTCTGGCGTTTGTCCGCGTCCTCTGGCCGCGGACAGGCAAACCCTTTCTGTGACGAAGGCCCCGGTAACAGCCAATGTCCATCAGGCGTTTTATATTGAGGGAAATCTCCGTCCGCAGACGGCCTTCCACCTTATAATCACTTTCGATGGCATTTCGCAGCTCACCTATCTCGTCGCCCGAAAGATCATTCGCCCTTTTATGGGGATCGATCTTTGTGGTTTCACAAATCTTCCTCGCCGTTGACCGGCCAATCCCGAAAATATACGTCAGCGCGATGTCCACGTGTTTGTTTGGAAGGTCAACGCCAGCAATACGAGCCATGAAATCCTCCTACTTCTGCCTCTGTTTGTGCTTCGGATTAACGCATATAATCCGCAAAACGCCTCGCCGCTTGATGATTTTGCATTTGTCGCAAATCGGCCGAACACTTACCCTAACTTTCATATTTACCTCGCCTATAAATTTCTCGAACGAATCTTTCCGCGCTTCACCAGACCCTCGTGGTGGTGCATTTTGAGGTGCCCCTCAATCTGCGCCATGGTATCCAGATTAACGCCGACCATAATCAAAAGGGACGTACCGCCCATCAAATACGCGAGATCCGACGGAAAATTGAAAAAACCCTGGATGAATGTCGGAATTACCGCGATGAAGGCCAGAAAGATCGACCCTGGCAGTATAATGCGATTCAGGACTTTAGTAAAGTATTCTTCCATCTTCTCCGACCTGATGCCCGGAATCGAGCCGCCATTCTCCCGGATGTTTTTGGAAATCTCAATCGGATTCAGCGACACCTGGGTATAGAAGTACGCGAAGAAAATAATCAGCAGCGTGTAGATAACCAGATACGGCCCCCCCGAAGGGCGCAGCCAGTAGGCAAAGTCCTGCAGCCACCTGACCTGGGCGCCCAGGTTCCCCGCTATCTGCAAGGGAAAAGTCAGAACGGAAGAAGCGAATATAACCGGAATGACTCCCGACGGATTGATCTTGAAAGGGATGTAGGTGTTCTGCGCCCCGTACATCTTCCTGCCCACGACCCGCTTGGCGTAATTGACGGCGATCTTCCTCTGCCCCTGCTGTTCCAGGACGACAAGGGCGATGACAACGACAAACATAAGAAAGACAACAAGAACAAAAACGGGATTCAATTCGCGGGACTGTATGCGCTTTATCAGGGAATACGTCGCATCGGGAAGACGCGCGACAATGCCGGCGTAAATAATCAGGGAAATGCCGTTCCCCACGCCCCGTTGGGTAATCTGTTCGCCTATCCACATAAGGAACAAGGTTCCCGCCGTCACGGTAAGCATCGCGAGCAGCGTGTACGGCACCTTGCCCATCGTCAGGATGTCCGGCGTCGTGCGCGCTATGCTGTCCGCGTAAATGGTGACGGCATAGGACTGGACAAGGCAGACGATGACGGTCCCGTAGCGCGTATAGCGGTGTATTTTTTTGCGACCGCCTTCCTCCTCCGAGAGCTTTTTCAGCGATGGGAAAACCAGAAGCAAAAGCTGCATGATGATGGACATGGAAATGTAGGGCATGATGCCCAGCATAAAAATGGAAAAGTTTTTAAAGGCCCCGCCGGCAAAAAAATCGAGATAATCGGTCACCGAAATCAAGCCGCTCGATTCCTGCGTGAGGAAGTATAGCTTCAGAACATTCACATTAATGCCCGGAATCGGCAGCGTCGCGCCAAAACGGAAAACGACCAGCATAGCCAGGGTAAAGAAAATTCTGTTGCGTAAATCTTTTATGCGGAAAATGTCGATTAAAACATTACTAGCCATGAAGTCGCACCTATTCCTTTGCTTCTGCTTCCACCGGCACGACAGACCCGCCGGCCTTCTCAATTTTTTCCTTTGTCGCCGCCGAAAGCTTTAGAATCCTGAATGTAAGTTTTTTGGTCAAATCGCCCTGGCTCAGTATCTTTACCTGGACATCCCGCTTCTTGATAAGCCTTTTCTCCCTCAGGGTTTCGAGGCTTACGGTTTCCCCTTCCGAATACTTGTTTTCGATCATGGAAAGGTTCACCACCACATTCACTACCTTGAAGGGATAATTGGAAAACCCCCTCCGGGCAATGCGCCGGTACAGGGGCATCTGACCGCCCTCAAAACCGGGACGCACGCCGCCACCCGCGCGGGAGTTTTGCCCCTTGTTTCCGCGGCCGGCGGTCTTCTGCAGCCGACTGCCGGTCCCGCGACCGACGATTTTCCGTTTCTTTTTCGCGCCTTTCGGCGGTCTTATGTCAAAACTTCCGGGGTTTTCCATAATCAGTTAATCTCCTTGACTTCCACCAAATGCGAAACCACTCGCACCATCCCCCTGATGGCGGGATTATCATTCTGGACAACCGTGGAATTTATTTTCCCCAGCCCCAGGGCCCGCACGGTCCGCCTCTGGGCCGGTTTCCCGCCGATCACGCTTCGAACCAAGCGAATCTCAATCTTTGCCATGTCAACCCCACAAGTCCACCAGGGATTTCCCCCGGTTTTTGGCCATAGTTTTCGCGTCAAGCATATTCTCAAGCCCGTTAAAAACAGCCTTCACGGTATTGATGGGATTCCGGGATCCCATGGATTTTGACAGAATATCGCTTACGCCCCCTACTTCCATGATGGCGCGCACGGCCCCCCCCGCGATAACGCCGGTTCCCGGAGCGGCCGGCTTCAAGATAACCTTCGCGCTCTTGAAACGCCCGACATAGGGATGGGGGAGCGTATCCTTTTTCCGGGGCACGGTCACGAAACTCCTCTTCGCCTTGTCGATGCCCTTGCGAATGGCCTCCGAAACATCGTTGGCCTTGCCGAAGCCATAGCCAACCCTGCCGTTCCTGTCGCCAACGACAACAAGGGCGGAAAAGGAAAAACGGCGGCCACCCTTCACGACTTTGGCGACCCGATTCAGGCTGATAAGCTTTTCCGCGAATTCCTTGCTTTTTTCTGTTCTTTCGTGTTCCACCGCGATCCCCCTAAAATTCAATCCCCGCCCTGCGGGCGCCATCGGCAACGGCCTTGATAACCCCATGATACAGATACCCGTTCCGGTCAAAAACGACCTTCGTGATATTGGCCTGTTTCATCCTTTGCGCAACGACCTCTCCGATTTTCCCCGCCTCGCCCACGGTATTCTTTACGGAAGCCAGCTCTTTTTCCAGATTGGAAGCCGACACCAGGGTCTTTCCCGCCGTGTCGTCAATCACCTGGATATAGACATGCCTGTTGCTGCGAAAAACGGTCATCCGCGGCCTTTCCGGCGTTCCGTAGATTTTTTTGCGCACCCGAAACCTTCTGCGGGATCGCTGCGCTTTTTTCAGTTCAATTCTGTCCATACATACACCTGCTTACTTGACTCCGGTCTTGCCGACTTTCCGGCGGATGGTTTCGGTTTCATATTTTATGCCTTTGCCCTTATAGGGCTCCGGCGGCCTGATTGAGCGGATCTCCGCGGCGACCTGTCCCACCCTTTCCTTGCTGATGCCGCTCACGGTTATCTTGTTCTGGGATTCACACTCTATCTTGAGTCCCTCGGGAACCGGATACTCGACCGGGTTGGAAAACCCAAGACTCAAGACAAGGCTCTTTCCCTGTATCTCGGCCCTGTAGCCGACGCCGTTGATGATGAGGGACTTGCGGAACCCCTTGGTGACCCCCACGACCATATTGTCAAACAGTTTCCGGTACAGCCCGTGCATGGCCTTCGTTTTTTTCAACTCGTTTTTCCGGGTCACGACACCCACATTGTTTTCGATTTTGATCTCCACATCGGGATGAATGGCTTGCGACAGCTTGCCCCCGGGACCCTCAACGGACAGCACCTGCGAAGCCATCTGCACCTTCACCCCTGGCGGAATCTCGACCGGCATTCTTCCTATACGCGACATATCACACCCCTTCACCAAACCGAACAAATAAGTTCGCCGCCGACCTTTTTCTCAAAGGCCTTCTTCCCCGTCGTAATCCCCACCGACGTGGAAATAATCAGCGTGCCGTAGCCGTTGAATATGCGGGGCATGCCCTTGTAGCCGGAATAAACCCGGCGGCCCGGTTTGGAAATTTTCCGCAGCCCGTGAATGATGGGATTTTGCCCTTCGTCATATTTCAGAAAAACGCGGATATAGTTGAAATTATCCAGGCTGATTTTTTTGAAATTCTTCACATATCCCTCGTTCTTGAGTATCTTTACAATCTCCAGCTTAAGCCGGGATGTAGCGATATCGACCTTCTCAAAGCGAGCAAGACTCGCGTTACGTATTTTTGTAAGCATATCCGCAATGGGATCAGAACAACTCATACTCCACTCCCTACCAGCTGGATTTCGTAATGCCGGGAATCAAACCTTCGCTCGCATACTTTCTGAAACAAAGCCTGCACATCTGGAACTTCCTGATGTAGCCGCGCGGCCTCCCGCAGAGTTTGCAGCGGTTTACCTTCCTCGTACTGAACTTAGGCTTCCTCTGAGCCTTCACGATCATCGCTTTTCTTGCCATCGATTCCCCACCTGTTATTTTCTGAACGGCATACCGAGCTTGGCGAGAAGACCTTTCGCCTCCGCGTCGGTTTTTGCCGTTGTCACCACGGCAATGCTCATGCCGGTCACCTGCTCGATCTTGTCATAATCAATTTCCGGAAAAATAATCTGCTCGGTAATGCCGAGGGAATAATTCCCGTGCCCGTCAAAGGCGTTCGCGCTGACGCCCCGGAAGTCCTTGACCCTCGGCAGCGCGACGTTGACCAGCCTGTCGAAGAACTCGTACATCCGCACGCCCCTCAGCGTCACCTTGACGCCGATTTCCTGGCCCTGGCGGATTTTGAAATTCGCTATGGATTTTCTGGCCCGCGTTTTGATGGCCTTCTGGCCGGTAATCTGGGTAATCTCCTGCACCGCGGAGTCAAGGAATTTCTTGTTCGTGACCGCCTCCCCGACGCCCATGTTGACGATGATCTTTGTGAGGCGGGGTATCTGCATGGAGGACGTATAGGCAAAATCCGTTTTCAGCTCCGGCGCGGCCTTTTCCCTGTATAGTTTCTGCAGCCGCGGCTCATACGTCTGTTTTTCCGCTGTCATACAACCTCCCCGCATTTTTTACATATCCGGACCTTCTTGTCATTCTCGAACTTGTATCCGGTACGCACGGGACCGCACTTCTTGCACACAAGCTTCACATTCGAGATGTGCAGCGAGGACTCGACCTCGATGATCCCCCCCCGGTCGTTCTGCTTCTTTTTTTTGACCGCCTTCTTGACCATGTTCACGCCTTCCACAAGGACACGCCCCTTTGCGTGGTCAACCTTCAGGACACGACCGCTTTTGCCCTTTTCCCTCCCGGCCATGACCCGCACTTCGTCGTCTTTCTTTACACGGAAAACCGTTTTTGTCTTTTCCATTTTTTTCAAGTTATCTCCTACAGGACTTCCGGCGCAAGGGACACTATCTTCATGAAGGATCCCTCGCGGACATCGCGCAGCTCCCGCGCGACCGGCCCGAAAATTCTTTTCCCCTTGGGATTCATGCCCGCGTCGATAATGACGCAGGCATTATCGTCAAAGCGGATATAGGTGCCGTCGGGGCGCCGGTACTCTTTTCTCGTGCGCACGATGACGGCCTTTTCCACATTGCCCTTTTTCACCTGGGCGTTGGGAATCGCGTTCTTTATGGCGACAACGATAATATCCCCCACCCCCGCGTACTTCCGTTTGGAACCGCCCAGCACCTTGATGCACTGGGCTATTTTGGCGCCTGAGTTATCCGCCACGGTCAGGAATGTTTCCACTTGAATCATAACATCAACCTACCTTTCCAAATCGCGGCCTACCTAGCCCGCTCAACAATTTCCACAAGCCGCCAGCGCTTGTCTTTTGAGAGTGGGCGGGATTCAACAACCCGCACCATATCGCCGAGATGCGCGCCCTTCTCCCAGAGATCCTTGTCCGCGTGGACATTGTTCTCGGCGTGCACCTTGATTTTCTTCGTTCTGCTGACATATTTCTTGTACAGCCGATGCAACTGGCGCGAAGATATGGCCACCACGATGGTTTTTTCCATTTTGTCGCTTACCACTTGCCCGGTAAAAAATTTCTTCCTGATCTTCGTTTCGTTGCCGGTTGTTTCCACTTACTTACCTCTCCTTAGCCGTTCTTCCCGGGAGCATCCGCCGGAGCCGAAATCCGGGAACCCTTTTCGGATTTCTGGTGAATCAGGGTATTCACGCGCGCGATCTTGCGGCGCAGGGTGCGCTTCTCCAGGGGGTTCTCCACATGCCCCATCACCATGTCAAAGCGGAGCTTGAAAAACTTTTTTGTCAGCTCATCCTTTTTGGCCTTAAGCTCGGCCAGCGTTAATTCCTTGAACGAGTCTTTCATCACCCTATTCCTTTCTCTGGGAAAGCTTTGTCCTGACGGGCAGCTTGCTCCCCGCAAGAGTCAGAGCCTCTTCGGCAAGTTTTCTGTCAACGCCCGCGATCTCGAACATCACGGTTCCCGGCTTTACGGCGGCGACCCAGTACTCGGGGTTTCCCTTGCCCTTGCCCATGCGCGTCTCCGCAGGCTTTTTGGTATACGGGACATCGGGGAAAATCCGGATCCAGACCTTCCCTCCCCTTTTCATGTGCCGCGTCATGGCGATACGGGCGGCCTCGATCTGCCGGTTGGTGATCCACTTCGGGTCCATGCAGATAAGGCCGTATTCCCCGAACTCAAGGCTGTTGTTCCGCGTGGCATACCCGCCAAGCGTGTTCTTTACCTGGCGCATGCGTTTTCTGTATTTCGTTCTCTTAGGACTTAACATATTCTAGATCCTCGCCTGTTCCTTTTCTTTTTCCCTGCGTTTGCGGACAAGCACGCCGGCGTCCTCTTTCTTGTCGCGCCGGTATACCTCCCCGGCGAAAACCCAAACCTTGACGCCGATAGCGCCGAAAGTCGTGTAGGCCTCGGTAAAGCCATAGTCGATGTTCGCCCTCAGGGTGTGAAGGGGAACGCGGCCCTCGCGGTAGCCTTCGGTGCGGGACATCTCCGCGCCGCCCAAACGCCCCGAGACCCTCACCTTCACGCCCTGGACCCCCGCCTTCATGGCGCCGCTTATGGCCATTTTCAGCGTCCGGCGGAAGGAGGACCTCGCCTTGAGCTGCCGCGCGATGTTCTCCGCGATAAGCTGGGCATTGGTTTCGGGGCGCTTGATCTCCTTTATCTTGAGCTGGATCTTCTTGCTCGCCGTCTTCTCCAGCAGGTGGCCTATTTTTTCGATGGTGGCGCCCTTTGTTCCGATAATGACACCCGGACGGGCGGTATGAATCAGCAGGGTAATCCTCTGCGGGTGCCTGATGATTTCCACATCGGCGATTTCAGCGTTTTTTGCTTCCGGGCAGTCGGCAAGGATCTTCCGCAGGCGCAGATCCTCGTGCAGGGTGTTCGCGTACTCCCTCGGGTCAACGTACCACTTCGATTTCCAGGTCTTGTTTATTCCCAGCCGAATACCGTTCGGATTTACTTTCTGTCCCACCTTACGCCCCCGCCTTTGAGATTTCGTCCACCACGACCGTTATGTGGCTCATCCTTTTCAGCAGCATATCGGCGCGGCCGCGGCCGCGGAGCCACATTCTTTTCATCCGGGGCCCCTCGTTTACCAGGAGTTCCCGGATATACAGCATATCCTCATCGAGGCTCTTATTCCGGTACAGCGCGTTCGCCGCCGCGGATTTCACAACCTTCCGCAAAAGTTTCGCCCCCTTGTGGGGAAGAACATCCAGAAGCGCCACCGCGTCCGCATAGGACTTGCGGCGTATGTTGTCCGCGACCCTGCGGACCTTTGACGGCGAAATAAGAAGGAATTTCGCTTCAGCCCTGTAACCTGTTTTCTCTGCCATGGTTTTTGTCCTTACTTCTTCTCGGCCTTTTTGTCGGAACCCGAATGCCCGCGGAAAATCCTGGTCGGCGCGAACTCGCCCAGTTTGTGCCCAACCAGATTCTCCGTAATGTACACCGGGACCCACGCCTTGCCGTTATAGACGGATATGGTCATCCCCACCATTTCGGGGATAATCGTGGAGCAGCGCGAAAAAGTCTTTACCATTTGCCGCGCGCCGGATTTGCTCATCGCGATAATTTTGGAATAAAGGCTTTTCTCTATGAATGGACCTTTTTTTATCGACCTTGACACAACATACTCCTATTTCCTTCTCTTAACGATAAAAGCGCTGGACTGCTTTCTCTTTTTGCGCGTCTTGAAACCCTTCGCGGGAACCCCCGTGGGGGAAACCGGATGCTGGCCGCCCTTCGTGCGCCCCCCCAGGGGGTGGTCAACCGGGTTCATCGCCTCGCCGCGGACGGAGGGGCGCCTCCCCAGCCAGCGGGCGCGGCCCGCCTTACCCAGGGTTTTGTTCATATACTCTTCGTTGCCGACAAAGCCGACCGTCGCGATGCACTTTTTGAAAACCATGCGCATTTCGCCCGAAGGCAGCTTCAGGGTGACGTAGTTGCCCTCTTTCGCGGCGACAATCGCCCCGGTTCCCGCGGAACGCGCCAACTGCGCGCCCTTCCCCTTGGTAAGCTCCACGTTGTGGACGGCAGTCCCCAGGGGAACATCCTCCAGGGGAAGGCAGTTGCCGACGGTCGGGGCAACCCCGGGGCCGCTCACGATCACATCGCCTTTTTTCAGGCCCCTGGGCGCCGGGATATACCGCTTTTCCCCATCCTTGTAGACAATCAAGGCGATAAAAGCGCTTCTGTTGGGATCGTACTCCAAAGCGGAGACCTTTCCCTCAATGCCGATCTTGTCCCGCAGGAAATCAATTTTCCGCAGCTTCCGCTTGTGTCCGCCGCCCCTGCGCCGCACGCTGATCCTTCCGCCCGCGCCGCGCCCGGCCCTGGAGAACTTGCCCTTCGTAAGGGATTTTTCCGGCTTTTTGTCATCAAGCTCGTCATAGGTCAAACCCGTCGTAAAGCGAAGGCTCGGCGTCACCGGCCGAAATTTCTTGATACCCACAGATACTCCTCCTAAGCGCCCTCAAAAACGGCGATCTTTTCGCCTTTGGCAACCGTGACAATCGCCTTTTTCCAGGACGGTGTCAGACCCGCGCGGTTCCTGCTCCGCTTGGGCTTCCCGCCCACATTGATAATGTTGCAGGCAACAGGATGGACATCAAAAAGCTTGCGCACGGCCCCGGAAATCTGCGCCTTGTTCGCCCGCGGATCGACCCGGAAAACGTACCTGCCAGCTTCCCGCAGAAGATTGCTCTTTTCCGTCAGCACCGGGGCAATGATAATATCTTCGTTTGTCATGCGGACGCCTCCGTCTTTTTATCGCCGTAAAACTCGTTCAGCTTCACTACAGCCGATTCAAGCACAAGAACGCTCCTGCCGTAAAAAAGATCGTGCGCCCGCAGGCGGTTATAGGCCAGGAACCTGACAAGAGGCAGATTCGCCCCCGCCCGCTTGATCATCCGGTCGTCGTCCTTCAAAACGATAACGGTGCGCCCCGTGCAGGAAAGCCTTTTCAGGATAGCCACAAGGTCCTTCGTCTTGCCGGAATCGATGGAGAAATCCTCCACGATTTTCAGCCTGTCATCTTTCGCCCTCAGGCTCAGAATGGATTTCAGCGCAAGCTGTTTGAGTTTTTTTGGCACGGAATACGAATAATCCCGCGGCCGCGGCCCAAAAACAACGCCTCCGCCGACCCACAGGGGAGACCTCCTGCGCCCCGCGCGGGCGCGGCCCGTCCCCTTCTGCTTCCAGGGCTTCCTGCTCGTCCCCTTCACCTCCGCGCGGGTCTTCGTGCTTGCCGTGCCCACGCGGCAGTTGGCAAGCTCGTTGCAAATGGCGTAGTAGATGGCCCCCTCGTTCACCTCGCGGTTAAAAACCTCGTCGGCAAGAGTAAGGGTTTTCAGCTCCTCGCCCTGTATCGAAAAAACTTTCTTTTCCATCACAGTCCCCTACATCTCTTTCTTCCGGGAATAAGTCACCACGACCATCCCGTCCTTCGATCCGGGAACGGCGCCCTTGACAAGGAGGACCTGGTTCTCTTTGTCAATCCTGACAATCTCCAGATTCTGGATCGTCACCCTGTCGCCGCCCATGCGCCCCGGCATCTTCGCGTTTTTGAAAACGTGGCCGGGATAGGTGTTCTGGCCCGTCGAACCCGGGGCGCGGTGGAATTTGGAACCGTGCGTCGCGCGGCCCCCCTTGAAGCCATAGCGTTTTATGACGCCCTGGAACCCCTTCCCCTTGCTCTTCCCCCGCACATCGACATAGCGGCAGCCCTCAAACACGTCCAGACCCAGCACGTCGCCCCGCGCGCACTCATGGTCAAAATCAGCGATTTCCACCAAGTATCTTTTAGGCGCGATATCGCCCTTAAACTGTCCCAGGTACGGCTTTGAAACCCTGTTTTCCTTGACATCTTCCGCGCCAAGGACAACGGCGCTGTAGCCGCACTTTTCTTTGGTCCGTTCGGCGACAACGGTGTTCGGCTCGACCCTGATAACCGTGACGGGGGTAAGAATCCCCTTGTCGTCGAACACCTGCATCATACCGACCTTCTTTCCGATAAGCCCAATCATTGTGAACCTCTACTGCTTTATCTCCACATCCACGCCCGCAGGAAGCTCAAGTTTCATAAGAGCGTCCATAACCGCCGAAGTGGGCTCGATAATATC
>JAISXE010000065.1 GCA_031270615.1 Spirochaetia bacterium | reverse complement strand
CGCATGGCCGGCAGACCGTTTTGCGCCACCAACACGGGGCTTCGCCCACGGCCTGCTTGTACGGTCTTAAAGAAAATTGCGACCAGCCGGGATGCATGGGCGAGCAACGATTTTGCTCGCCCATTAACCTATATATACGCCACAGGTTTTTTAGGGCCTCTTGCCCGGAAGCCTTGTTATTACAAACACGCTTTCGCGTGCGGTTGCCGGGGCATGCAAAATCGTGACCAGCCCCCCTTGCGCCCCGCGGGCTTCTCGGGTTTTGGAACAACCTCACCTTATACTATCCTACACTATATGCGGCACTGCCGCAAGCATTGGATCACGGGGCGGTTCCCAAAAGAAAATCCAGGGCGTTGGCGCTGCGTATGCCCTCATGGTATGCCGGCGGGTCCCGGTCAAGGGTGAGGAGGAATTTGGGGTAATTGTCCTTTATCCGGTACAAGGGGGCCAGTTCCCGTTCCAGGGCGGCCTTTTCCCGCACCGTTGCCGACACCTGGTAGTATTCCGGCACGCCGTATTTCAGGGCGATGAAATCCACCTCAAGGTCTCCGACCTTGCCCACATATACTTCGTAGCCCCGGCGGACCAGCTCCAGATAGATGACGTTCTCCAGGGCGTGGGACAGCTCCAGGGATTTTTCTCCCAGAAGGAAACTCCGCAGGGCAATGTCCACCACATAGTATTTATCGTTGATGAGAAGCTGCCGTTTGCCCTTTACGTCCCAGCGTTTTGCCCGGTACACCATAAAAGCGTCCTGGAGGGACAGAAAATAGGATTCAATGGCGGGAACCGAAACTTTTCTGCCCGAGGAGGCCATGGTATCGGAAATTCTTTTGATGGATGTAAGGTTTCCGATATTGTCGAAGATGAACCGCGTTACCCGGTCCAGGGCGGAAAGGTCGATGATTTTTCTGCGGGCCGCCACATCCTTCATGACGATGGTATTGTAGATGCCCCCCAAATAATCCTTCACGCGGCTTAAATCCCGGTTCAATTCCACCGCGAAAGGAAAAGAGCTGTAGCGCAGATAGTCTTCGTAACGCCGCTCAGTGGAAACCGAGTCATCGTAATAAGAGACATACTCCTTAAACGAAAGCGGCATCATATTGATGGTAACATAGCGGCCGGTGAGAAGGGTCGCCAGTTCGTCGGAGAGGAAATATTGGTTGGATCCGGTGATATAGAGGTCCACATTTTTCTTGATAAAGAGGCTGTCCACGACCCGGGGGAACTCGCGCACCATCTGGATTTCATCGAAAAACACATAGTTCATTTTACCCTTCACGAGGCGCTTGCCGACATACTTGTGGAGGGCCGGGGCTTCGGTCAAATCCTGGTTATCCATATCCTCAAAGTTCAGATAGGTGATCCGGCTTTCAGCCACCCTGCGGGCACGCAGATGATCCCGAAACATTTCCAGAAGAGTGGATTTACCGCAGCGCCTGACGCCGGTAATCACCTTGATAAGCTGTTTGTCCTTAAAATCCAGAAGCCTGGCTATGTATTCCGGCCTGGCAATCATCGTGAACCTCTCATATCCATAAGTATAGGAGAATTTATGATAGCGTCAAGAGTTTAAATACGATTTTAAACTCTTATGTAAAATACAAAAAGTTTAAAGAGAAAATTAAACTCTTTAAAACCTTGTTTTGCCGGTGCTTTTGCGCAAGGGGGGAGGGGTTATTCGAAACTTGACCCGGGCCGGGCATACGGGTTAAGCTGTGATTATGAAGAAGCGTTTTTTTCTTTTGGTATGCGCGGCGGGGCTGGTTTTTGCCTTGTGCGGATGCGCGGGGGCCGATTTTGTGCCAAAACCCGAGGCGGAAATTTCCCGTTTCGACATAGACTCTTTAAGCCTGCGGGACATTACCTTTGTCTTTGATATCGATATCACGAATCCCTATCCCGTCGGCCTCAAGCTTGATGCCGTCAAAACGGATTTTTTCGTTGAAGGGAAACAGGCCTTTTCCGCGACAAACTCCGGCGGCTTTGACATTCCGGCAAAGGGCAGGCAGACGACAAGCCTCCTTGTTACCCTGAAGTATGCGGACGTTATCGGTATTGTGTCCGATTACGCGAGCAGGGATTACCTTACTACGCTCATTAAGACGGAAATCCTTATTCCCCTGCCGGAAATTCCCGGCCTGCCGCCTTCCCTGAAATTTTCTTACGACCTTGAAAAACGGATTCCCGCAGTAAAGCCGCGCGTTTCCATCGCGAATTTCCATGTGCAGCAGCCCTCCGCCGCCGAGATCTCCGAAGCCTTGAAGGCGGCGGGAAAAGCCGCGGCGCGCGATACCATAGCCTCGGCGCTGGGCGGCCTTTTATCGGGAAAAGCCCCTGCCGCGCAGACGGCAAGCCTGCTGGATATAGACCTGCCCCTGACGGTGAGTTTCGATATCCAACTCGCCAATGAAACCGCGGCGGCGCTTGATTTCGCCGGGCTGGATTATGGGTTCGCGATAAACGGCAACCCCCTGGTGGAGGGATTCACACGGAACATTACCCGGAAGGACGCGGTATCCCTGGTAAGCGTTATAAACCGCTTCAGCACGAAAAACCTGACAGCCGCGATTATCGACGCGTTCAAAACCGGCGCGGGGGAATATTCCCTGCGCGGGAAAACCGACATCCTTTTTCCCGAAGAAATACGGAAAACCCCCGTTCCCCTGCAATTTACCGAGGGCGGAGAATTTAATCTGAGGTAGCTGTGTCAGTGGGTTATTTATAAATATCCCACGTTGAGCTGATAAGGGTGTCCACATCGCTGTGGAGGGCCTCCCAGCCAAGAAGCCTTTTTGCCTTTGCCGCGCAGGCCGTCAGGGATGCCGGGTCTCCCGGCCTTCGCGCGGTGATTTCCGAGGGAATAGGTTTGCCCGTGATGCGCCGCGCCGCTTCCAGCATTTCCTTGACGCTGATGCCTGTCTCGCTCCCCAGATTCACCGTAAGGCTTTCGCCTTTTTTTTGGATAAAGCCCAGGGCGGCCAGGTGCGCCCTGGCCAAATCGCTTACATGGACATAATCGCGCACACAGGTGCCGTCTCGGGTGGGGTAGTCCCCACCAAAGATTTGGAGTTTGGGGCGCATCCCCGCCGCGGTTTCCATTATGACGGGAAGGAGGTTCGCTGGATTGCGCTCCCTGCCCCTGACCCGTCCGCTGGTGTCGTAGCCCGCGGCGTTGAAGTAGCGCAGCGAGGCGTAGCGCAAACCCTTCAGCTTTTCGTACCAGGCAAGGAGGCGCTCGATCTCCACTTTGGTAAAACCGTAATAATTCTCTGGATTCAGGGGATGCTCCTCGTCCATGGGCGTGCGCAGCGGCTGGCCGTACACAGCCGCCGAGGATGAAAAGCACATATAGCTTACCCCGCTTTCGCACATCGCGTTCAGGATATGCACCGTCCCGTTTATGTTGTTCAGGGAATATTTTTCCGGGTACAGCATGGACTCGCCGGCGGCTTTCAGCGCCGCCAGATACACGACCGCGTCCCAGCCTTTTTTCATGGCCGCGAGGAGGGCCTGGTAATCCAGGATATCGCCCTGGACAAAGCCCGCCTCCGGGAAAAGGTTTTCCTCCGCGCCGCTGGACATGTTGTCGTACACGCCCACCGCATGCCCCGCATCCAGAAGCTCCCGCGTCACATGGCTTCCGATATAGCCCGCGCCGCCGATAACAAAAACACGCATGCCAGTACAGTACACGGGGAGAGTCCGCAACGTCAAGGTCTTTTGCAGGGCATCGGCGTTTACTTTTCTCAATCGCATTGATCATTTTGGCACATTTTTTGCGCCCCCAGGCGTAAAAAACCCAGGTTGCATGGGCGAGCAGCATCCCGAAGGGATGCGACCAGCCCAGGTTGCATGGGCGGCAGACCGTTTTGCGCTACCAACGCGGGGCTACGCCCACGGCCTGCTTGTACGGCCTTAAAGGA
>JAISXE010000361.1 GCA_031270615.1 Spirochaetia bacterium | reverse complement strand
ATATATGCGGTAACTGTTTGGTCATATTTTATTGAAAGCGATGAAAAATATAATTATGTTATTAAATTGTTGGAGAAGGCAAAATCAAAAAAATTAATCTCGGCATTATGCAGATATTTCGATTTCAATACCGAAAAAAATATGAAAAATGAAGTGCAAAAAATACTATTGAATAAATTAGAAACAATAAAAACCGAATATAGTATAAGAACCATAATAGGAACATTGGTACGGATTAGGAATGAAGAAAATATAGCTAATTTAAAGAAATATATAGAAATACAATCTCCCGATTTTAAGGAAATGGTTAAATGGGAAATAAAAATAAATGTTCCAGAAATAGAACGGGGAAAAATCGAAAACGATTTAAATATAAAATAATGGAATACGGGATGTGCTGCGCATAGCGATCCTGTATATGCTTCTCCACCAGTAGGCGGCTTGGTAGCGCGCCACGCACCTGCCTGCGCGCTATGTTTTGGATCGGTCATTCCGCTTCGCTCCATTCCCACGCAAAACATCCGCCACATAGGGTTGGTTGGAAAATCGGTTTCTAAACTTGCCCCTGAAAATGGAGTAGGGCGGTGCCTTGCATGGCGGCTATTCCCCCCCTGCTGGTAACGCTGTCGGGTATCATGGTTGACTCAACATGATAGACGGAAGTGCCGTTTGAGGTAAGGAAGGCCACCCCGGTCTTGGGGTAGGTGTTTGGTGCGCGGATACGGCATTCCTTGCGCGCGCAGGTTTCAGCGTGTTTTTTATAACCCATGTTACGCAAAGACAAAATTGACCACTACACGGACTTTAACGGGCTTTGACCTCGAATTCCCCGCTTTTGTCCGTGAAGCCAGTATCAAATCCGCGTGGTCTGTTGTTCTTCTGCGTAAGGGGAGTAAAATCGATATTATTCCCGGATAAGTTTTTAGTCCCGGCTTTTACCAAAAAGTTTGAGAAGATCAAGGAAGAGGTTGATAAAATCCAGATAGAGGTGAAGGGCACCGATGATGGACAGGCGGACGAAATCCGATTCGTTTAAGGTTCCTTCCTTGTCCCATTTTTTGATGCGCTGGGTGTCGTAAGCCGTCAGGCCGGTAAAAACGGCAACCCCGGCGAGGGAAATAAGCCAGTCAAGCCCGGAGCTTTTCAAAAATATATTGGCAAGCGAGGCGATGAGGATCCCCCAGAGTCCCATTCCCAGGTAGGTGCCCCAGCCGGACAAATCCCGTTTTGTGCTTATCGCGTAAAGGCTCATGCCCGCGAAGGTCCCGGCGGTGATGAAAAACGTCATGGCGATGCTTGAGTCCGCATACACGAGAAAAACAACCGACATGGTAACGCCGTTCAGGGCCGCGTAGACCGCGAAAGCCGCGCTCGCCGCAGGAACGCTCAACCGCATGATATGGCGCGACAGGAGTACCACGATCCCGAGCTGGGCTGCGAGGACGATGAAAAATGAATAGTTGGTCGAAAAAAGCAGCCCCAGCAGTTTTTCGTTTGAAGCGGTGCTGTAGGCAACGCCGCCGGTTACAAGGAGCGCCGCTGGCATCCAAACATACACATTCCTGAGGATGCTCCTCTGCCGTTCTGCGGCGGTCGGTAAAGCGGGATTTTGTGCAAACATACTAACCTCCATAAATCAATGATGTGTTTCGATACGCGGATAATGCGGGGCAGAGGTTAGTCTTTTATGAGCAGGGTATTAAAGAATTCGCAAAAACCATTTTCGATTCGGAGTGTGGGCCGCCGTGGGGGAAAAACAGGCGCTGCAAAATGCGGCGGAAACCCTGCGGGAATCCTGCGTTGAAGATGAGGATGAACCACTGACCCCCACGGACGGCAGACCGGCGAAAAAATAGAGTTGTGTTGAAAGCTCGGGTTCTAAACAACTTCTTTCCAAAAATAGCAATGTCAACGAGCGGGCTTGTTGACATTGGTAAAAACAATGAATTTCAGGATAAAAGTCCATGCCGTCAGTGCGGTCGCAGCAATTCCAAGTTTCAACTTATGGCAAGCGGAATTGTAAACAAGCGGGGCCTGACGGCGAAAAAAAAGCTCGCTTAAAGCGCGCAGACGCGAAAGCCGCTCTCTTTTTTCCCGCCGCCACCCGCGCCTTTGCAGGGGAGCCGTAAGAACCAACGATATTGCTGCTGAATAAAAGGTTTTTGAGGTAAAAACTGGCCGAATTGCGGACAATTTGGCCAGTTTTAGGAGATTTTTAAAAATTTCCATAACAAACTTATTGATACTTTGAATTCCTGGCGCGGCCGGGGCCGTCCGTGGCGGATTCCTTATAATGGCATGATCCCTTCGCGTGACACGGAGTTACTTGCCTATCCGTATTTCGTGCCAGATGGATTCGTACAGTTCCACGTCCCTGCCGAGGTCTTCTTTGAACTCGCAGCGTTTTAAGTCCTCATAGGAGTAGGCGGTTTTTTCTTTCATCAGTTTGCGGCCTTCGGTATTCAGGGAAGGGATTGTCAGAAAATCGGCGATGCGGGCGTTGATGTCGGGGCGGGAAATAAAGTTGATAAATTTGTAGGCGTTTTCGACATTCTTCGCGCCTTTTAAGATAACCATGCTGTCCAGGTACATGGGGCCGCCTTCGTCGGGAATGAAAAAGCGGGCGTCCTGCGCCAGGGCTTCGTCCAGCTCGGTAAACACGTTTTCGACATAGCCCTGAACGACCCAGAACTCCCCGCGGGCAAAGGCGGGGCCGAAGGTTTCGGCGTCGAACTTTACGATTTTGTCGCGCCAGAGGCTGACTACTTGTTTTGCGGCCTCAAGCTCTTTCGGGTTTTTGGTGTTGACCGAGTAGCCTAGAAATTTCAGGGCGTCGCCCATAACCTCGCGCATGTCGTCCAGCATGGTCATGCGGCCTTTCAGGTCGTCGCGGGTAAAGATTTTCCAGCTTTTTTCAAAAGCGGGCACCTGCCTGGTGTTCACCGTGATTCCCGCGGCGCCCGCGAAAAAAGGCACGCTGTACCTGCTGCCCGGATCGAAGGTGATTTTTGACAAGAACTCCGGATCAAGATACTTGAAATTCGGCACTTTGGACATGTCGATGGGTTGCAGCATGTCCTCGCGGATCATGATGGATACAAAGTCCCCGGAGGGGATTGTCACGTCGTAGCCCGCGCCCCCGGCTTTGAGTTTCGCGTACATTTCCTCGTTGGACGCGAACTCGTCGAGGATGACCTCGATGCCGGTTTCTTCTTCAAAAGTCTGCAGCACGTCTTCGGGGATGTAGGTGACCCAGTTGTAAAAGTACAGCACCTTGCTGCCCCCCGAGGTTTCGCCTTTGCCGCCGGCCCAAACCCCGATGGCCAGCGCGCAGGCGATGGCCATCGCCAAAACAGGAATTTTTTTCATTTTTTTGTCTCCTTATATCGTTTCATAAAATTGAATTTATTTTTGCTTGCCCCCGGCAAACGCACGCGAAAGCGTGTCTGCGGTAACAAGGTTTCCGGGCAAGAGGCTCTAAAAGGCCCTTGTCGTATACATAGGCTAATGGCCGAACAAAATTGTGGGCAGCCCGTGGGGCGCAAGGGATTGAAGCGGAAATCCCGCAGGGCTTGCGAAGGCAAGCACGAGGAATTGGAGCGGAAAGCCCGGCTTTTTGCGAAGCAAAAAATGCGCGCATTAATTCTGGGAATAATTCTTTTATTCATGGGCGATATATTTGAAAAAGGGCCGCATGAGGAAGACCAGGCAGATTGTTCCGCCCAGCAGCACCACGGACAGGGCGTTGACCACGGGCGAGACTCCCGTGCGGATCATCGAATAGATGTGGACCGGCAGGGTGGAGGAACCCGGGCCGGACACGAAGGAGGTGATGACGAAATCTTCCAGCGACATGGTTACGGCGATGAGGAAGGCGGAGATGATTCCCGGCATGGCCATGGGGATGATGATCCGCAAAAGGGTCTGGTGCTCGCGCGCGCCCAGATCGCGGGCGGCTTCGATGATGGAAAAGTCAAACTCGTCGAGCCGCGATATGACGACGAGAAGGACAAAGGGCAGGTTGAATGTGGTATGCGCTATGTAAATGCGCAGCAGCCCCAGGTGGAGGTCTATGCCGACAAAGAAGATGAGCATGGATACGCCGATGATGATTTCCGGAAGGACGAGGGGCAGGAGCGATACGGTTTGGACGTATTTTTTGAGTTTGAAATTGTACCAGTTGATGCCGATGGCGCCCAGGGATCCCAGGACGGTTGCCGTGGCCGCGGATGTCAGGGCGATGAGGATGCTGTTCCAAAAGGCCCGCCAGATATTGCGGGAGCCGGTGAAAAGCCGCTCGAACCAGACGAGGGAAAAGCCCGTCCACAGCATGTTTTTTGATTCGTTGAAGGCGTAGACGGCAAGCACAAAAAGCGGCATAAAGAGGAAGACCAGGGTAAGAAAGAAAACCAGTTTCGAGAAACGGCTTTTTTTCATGTCTTTTTCCTTTGGGCGGCGCGGGCTGCGGATTTATTGGCCAGGACGTACAGGCCCAGGGCCGCCGTTGTTACCAGGGTGATGAGGATTGACGTGGCCGAGGCGAAGGGCCAGTTCCTGTTGACCAGGATTTCGTCCGCGATGATGTTGCCTAGCATGAAGGAGTTTTTGCCGCCTCCCACGAGTTTGGGAACGGCGTAGGCGCCGAAGGTGGGGATGAACGTGAAGAGCACGGCGGATACGATGCCCGCGCGGATGTTGGGGACCATTACCCGCAGGATGGATCCGGGGTGGCTTGTGCCCAGGTCGCGGGCGGCTTCCAGCAGGGAAAAATCGAATTTCTCGATTGTCGAATACAGGGGAAGTATGGCGTAGGGCAGGTACGAATAGACTAAAACGATGATGACGGCCCACTCGTTGTACAGGAACTGGATGTGGTTTTTGATGAGGCCCGCGCGGATGAGGAGGTTGTTCAGGAAGCCGGAATTGCCCAGGATGGCCTGCCAGGCGTAGATGCGGATGAGGAAGTTCGTCAGAAAGGGGATGATGATCAGAAAAAGGTACAGGCTTTTCCTCTTGCTGCGGGCCATGTAATAGGCGCAGGGAAGGGCTACGAGCAGGGTGAGAACGGTGGCCGCGAGGGATATCAGCATGGTGATGACTAGGATATGGAGGAAGGTCGGGCTTGCCATGTCCCGGTAGGCCTCAAGGCTGAAACGCCAGACAATGCCGCCGCGTTCCCCCCGGTCCAGAAAGCTGTACAGAAAGACGATGATGACCGGCACGAGGAAAAACACTGTTACCCACAGGCCCGTGGGCAGGGTGTAGAGGAGGCCGTGGTTTTTTTTCACGCGTCGTGTACCTCGACGAGGTAGGCGTCGTCGGCTTTCCACCAGACCCAGACGCGGTCCTTCCAGTTGATTTCAGGGCCCGCGCTGTAATAACTCATGTGCTGCTTGAAGGCTTTTATGGCGGAATTCCCGTTTCCGCCGGTGCCGGAAAGTTTGACAAAAAACTTGCTTTGGAAGCCGTTGTAGATAACCTCGTCGACCACGCAGGGGAAGGCATTAAAAACGTCCTGCAAGAGGTCCGGCGGTTTTTCCAGGGCGATATTGATTTTTTCGGGCCGCACCGTGATGCTTGCCTGTTTGCCTGGCTGAAAGTCCCTCATCCCTTCAAGGTCGCCGGGTTCCATCGTGACTTTCAGGATGCCCATGTTTTTGACTTCGACGCTGACCATCTCCCCCTCCACCGAGGCGATTGTCCCGTGGAAGAGGTTGGCCTCGCCGATGAAGTTCGCCACAAAAACGTCCGCGGGGCTTTCGTAGATTTCCGTGGGGTTTCCTACCTGGACGATTCTGCCTTCGTTCATGACCGCGATGTGGTCGGAGACGCTTAAAGCCTCCTGCTGGTCGTGGGTCACATAAATGAAGGTTATGCCGGTTTTGTCGTGGATGGTATCCAGCTCGATAAGCATGTGCTGGCGGAGTTTCGCGTCCAGCGCCGAGAGGGGTTCGTCAAGGAGAAGTACCTCCGGCCCGTTTACCAAAGCCCGCGCGATGGCAACCCGCTGTTTCTGGCCGCCGGAGAGCTGGGCCGGTTTTTTGTACTCCTGCCCCGCGAGTTTGGTCAGGGCAAGGTATTCTTCGACTTTGGCGTCGATTTCCCGCCTGCCGAGCTTTTTCAGCCTGAGGGGGAAGGCGACGTTTTCAAAAACCGTCAAATGCGGGAAGAGGGCGTAGTTCTGGAAGATCATATTGGTATGGCGCTTGTTGGGCGGGAGCGGCAGGATGTTCCTGCCGTTGATGCGGACAAGCCCGGCGGCCGGGCTTTCAAAACCCGCAAGAATCCGCAGAAGCGTCGTCTTTCCGCAGCCGGAAGGCCCTAGTAGGGAGAAAAACTCGCCCCCCTGGATATGGATGTTTACGTTCCTCAGTGCATGGAAATCCCCAAAGTGCTTGTCTATACCCTCGATTTTTACATCGCTTCCGTTCACCTTATTTACATTACTCCTCAAGCGAATGAAACATCATAAATACATCATATAGGCCCGTTCTGTCAAGAAGAAAGATAGACTTCCTGATACCAGTTGATGATTTTTCGGGCAATGCTGTCCCCGGCGGGCAGAACCGGCATGTCGGGGGGGCGGAACCACCCGGCGTCAAGGAGCTCGTCCCCGTCGGCCCTTACTTCCCCGCCGGCGTATTCGGCGGTAAAACCGAGCATCAGGGAATCGGGAAAGGGCCAGGGCTGGCTGCTGAAATAGCGGATGTTTTTCACTTTCAGGCCGACTTCTTCCATTATTTCCCGTTCTATGCACTGTTCCGCGGTTTCGCCTATTTCGATAAAACCCGCGATCAGGCTGTAGACGGGGGCGGCAAAGCGTTTGTTGTGGGCAAGAAGGATTTTTTTTCCGTCAAGAACGGCCACAATCACGGCGGGGGCGATTCGCGGATAAAAAAGCGTTTTGCAGGAGGGGCAGAGTTTTGCCCTTTCGCCGCGCTGGTCGCCGGTCGGGCAGCCGCAGGCCCCGCAGAAACGGGTGTTCCTGTCCCAGTGCATAAGGTGGGCGGCGAAACGGGCCGCACGCATGGGATCCTGGGGAAGCCTTCCGTGCAGGGGGCGGAGGGCCTCAAGTTTGTAGGGCTGCGGGACGCCGCTTTCCCCGGGAAGGTTGCCCGCGTAGCAGGGCGTCCCGTCCAGGTCGCCGATGTAGAGGGCCCTGTCCGCCAGGGTTTTTAATGCTTCCAGCCCGGGATCGGGCCGCCCTTCGCTCCGGGGAATGCCAACCGCAGCGCCCCCCGCGGGCAGGGTAACGAGTCTGTCTTTATAAAACAAAAACCAATAGCCTTCGTGAAGGAAATTCTTCGACACATCGTGCCGGGGCGTAAAATCCATGCCCCACACTACCGCAAAACGCGAAAGCGCACAAGCAGCCGCGGCATTGATTCTCGCCGGGAAATGCTGTAGCCTGCCTCCATGACGCAAAACGGTAAAAAAGAGTTTCTTGCCTGCCTGTACATCTGCTGCATGGTTCTGGCGAATCTTCTGGGAACCAAGATAACAACCCTGTTTGGGGTGCGGGTGTCTGTCGGGATTTTTTTCATTCCCGTGTTGTTTCTTACAACCGATGTCATCGGCGAGGTGTTCGGGAAAAAGGAAGCCAAGAGAGTTGTGCTTGTCTCCCTTGCCATGCTTCTGATTACCCTGGGGATGACGGCGCTGTGCATCGTGCTGCCCGCGAACAGCACCTGGGACAACCAGGAGGCATACGCCTCCGTCTTCGGAAGCAGCCTGAGGATGACCCTTGCCAGCCTTGTCGCCTTTGTTTTCAGCCAGTTTCACGACGTGTGGGCCTTCGAGTTCTGGAGGCAGAAAACCGGCGGGCGGTTTCTCTGGCTGCGCAACAATGCCTCGACAATCGTCAGCCAGTTTATCGACACAACGGTATTCATGTTTGCCGCGTTTTACGGGGTTTCGCCCAGATTCACCGCGGCTTTTATTTTCAGCCTTATCCTCCCCTATTGGCTGTGCAAAGTGGTTTTGGCCCTGCTGGACACGCCTTTCTGCTATTTGCTGGTGCGCTGGCTGCGCGGGGGGGACGGAGAAAAAATCGGGAATGGGGAGTGAGGCGACCCGCGCCTTTTCCTTACAAAGGCTTTGAAGCACAGCTCGTCTGCTTGTTTTTAAGGGTTACTGGCTGGTCGCAAGCCTTCGGGTTGCTGCCAGCCCATGCATTCAGGATGGAGCCGTCAGTGAGGTCAGTGGTTTTCTTACCGCCTGTATCATCCCCGAAGCCGGCAAAGCCTCCTTCAGCATAGGCGAGGATGAAATGGAATTGGGCATGGGAATCCACGGGGAGCCGGGTCTTACACGCACCCGCCTGGGCTCGGCGGATTCGGTTGTTACGGAAATGATGGACAGAATCCTCGCGGACATGCCCCTTACAAAAGGAGACGAAGCACTGTCAACAAGTTAAGGTCCGCAATCAGCCCGTGGGGCGCCAGGGGCTGGTCGCAATTTTGCGAAGCAAAATTGCTGCTCGCCCATGCAGTCTGGATTGCAGCGGAAATCCCGCAAGCCCCGCAGGGGCTGAGGAATTGCAGCGGAAAGCCCGGCTGGTCGTATTTTTGTATCCGCTACGCGGATACAAAAATACTGCTCGCCCATGCA
>JAISXE010000308.1 GCA_031270615.1 Spirochaetia bacterium | reverse complement strand
AATTGTCCGCAATTCGGCCAGTTTTTACCTCAAAAACCTTTTATTCAGCAGCAATATCGTTGGTTCTTATGGCTCCCCTGCAAAGGCGCGGGTGGCGGCGAAAAAAAAGAGAGCGGCTTCGCGTCTGCGCGCTTTAAGCGAGCTTTTGTTTCGCCGTCAGGCCCTGCGTGTTTACAATTCCGCTTGCCATAAGTTGAAACTTTGAATTGCTGCGCGCCGTATTGACATTCTTCCCCAACTAGCGGACAATAGTAATAACAAGAGCGGCAGGCGGGGTCGGGAGTCCTTCGGCCAGGGTGCCTGCGCGCGGTTTTCTGGCCGACATATAAAAAAAACGACAGGTGGGAGGAACATGAAGTCAAAAACAAAAATACTCATCGTCGATGACGAGCTTATCAATCTTGACTTTTTCTCCGTCATGCTTGGCAAACTTGGTTTTGATGTGGAGAAGGCCGAGAACGGCGAGGATGCGCTGGAAAAGACAAAGGCCTTTCTCCCCGACTTGATTGTGCTGGACAACATCATGCCCAAGCTGTCCGGCTGGGAGGTCACGAAAATCCTGAAGCGGGATGAGGCGTTCAGCGATGTGCGGCATATCCCGATTATCATGCTCTCCGCCATGGACGATGTTAAGGACAAAATCGAGGGGTTCCAGCTAGGCATTGAGGACTATATCACAAAACCCTTTAATTTCTCCGAGGTTCTTGTGCGCATCAAGGCCGTCCTGCGCCACAAGGATTTTGCCGAGCAGATCGCGCGGCGGGAACACCGGCTGGTTTTGAGCCGGGATCTGAACAAATCCCTGGAGGAGTGCGTGAAAAAGGTGAAAAAGCCTTTGAAGGACCTCCTCAGGGAAGCGAAAAAACAGGGGGGCGGCGCGAGGGCGGCGGCCCTGGAAAAGCTCATCGAGGAAGCGGAAAACGCCCTTGTGCTTGTTGAAAAGGCGGGGGACGATGCGGCCCGGGCCGAGGCGAGGGACAAGGTACTGAGGGAAGGCGAGATAAGCCTGAAGGACCTTGACGAGCAGTACCACAGACATTTTGACGGAGCTTGACTAAGGTGGTGAGCGAACAAAAGAAAAAGGTTCTTGCTTTCTTTGCCGAGGGCCACAAATACTACAAAATGATGGAATTCGAAAAGGCGCTTGAATGTTTTCAGAAGGCGCTGGAGCTTGACCCCTCCGACGGTCCCAGCAGGGAATACCAAAAGCGCTGCCGGGAATATAGTGAAAACCCGCCTCCCGATGATTGGGACGGCGTGTACGTCATGAAAACGAAGTGATGCGGGGAAAACGATGAGCGTCCCCTACGATCTTGAAGCATACCAGAAAACCGAATCCCGGCTGGGCCCGAAGACCTCCCTGAAGGGAAAACTGAAGTTTGCCACCTCCGTGCGGATAAGCGGGAAGTTCGAGGGGGAAATCGAGTCGGGCGGTTTTCTCTATGTGGAACACGGGGCGGAGGTGCGGGCCGACATTAAAGCGAAATCCATTGTCGTCGGCGGCGTGATCCACGGCAATATCGAGGCATACGAAAAAATTGAAATGCTGCCAACGGGGAAGATATACGGCAATGTGCGCACCGCGAAACTAAAGATTGCCGACGGCGTGGTGTTTGAAGGAAAGTGCGAAATGATAAAACGCGGCGATCTGGTTGACATTTTCTCGGCGCCGATCCAGCAGCTCAAAAAGACCATGCAAAGTGTTTGAAAAAAGATTTTCGGTTTTTCTTGTGGCGCGCCGTGTTCTGGAAAAGCGGCTTGCCCTTTACGCGGGGGAGGATGTTCTGTGGGCAAGGACCTCCGGCGGATACCGGCATGTGGTCAGGCTTTCCTCGGGGCAGGAGAAAGCCTGCCAGGCGGTGTACGAGGGGCTCCTGCGGGATTTCGGGCCTTTTTTGGTCCGCGGCGCCGACGAGGAGCTTGTTCCGGCCCTGCTTGGCAGGCTGCGGGAAGAAAAACTTACCCTGGTTACCGCCGAATCCTGCACCGGCGGGCTTGTCGCGAAACTCCTGACCGATGTGCCGGGGAGTTCCGATGTCGTGTGGGGCGCTTTCGTTACCTACAGTAACGACGCGAAAACCCGGCTCCTCGGCGTAAGCGCGGACACGCTGCGCCGCTTCGGGGCCGTTTCCCGCGAGACGGTGCTGGCCATGGCGGCGGGGGCTTTGGCCGCCTCGGGGGCGCGGGCCGCAGTGGCTGTTTCCGGGGTCGCGGGGCCGGGCGGGGGCAGCGCGGAAAAACCCGTGGGCAGCGTGTGGACAGGCGCGCGTCTTTCCTCCGGGGAACACGTGGAAAGGTTTTTCCGTTTTCCGCCGCCCCGGGAAAGGGTCCGGGAACTGTCCGCCTGGGCGGCTTTGTTTTTACTGGAAGGCCTGGTTTTGCGGGGGGATGAAGCGCTTGACATAGTGCTGCCGCTTGATTATATTTAGGGAAACATTTTGATGTAGAAAAAATCCCTCGCTTTTCCGAGAATCAAATCGAATCGAACCTTTTTGAACCGGCATGTGTGAATTGCCGTAGAAATACAAAAAAATTTTGGAGATGATTACATGGCATTAATCCGGAGAAAACGGAGTACCACAGTGGAGAAGGCAGACATTCCTGCGGAGGACCCGCACAATGAGACGGCCTGGGGCGAGACGGCCTCCGCCGAAAAAAACGGGCTGTCGGCTGCCCATCCGGCGCGCAAAAGGAAAATACGGGTCGAACTCATAAAAAACACCGTGGATGGCGGGGATGAAACACTGTCCTCCGTGGAACAGGCCGCGCCCGAATCCCGCGCGGAAGAGGCGGAACACCGTCCCCAGCAGTCGGATTCCCCCGCCCGGGAGGAAAGCTTTCAGCCCCAGTCGTATCAGCAGGATACGCGCAAGCCCCACCAGGATCACGGAAGGCGGGGCCGCTACTTCGATAAAAACTCCCGCCGCCCGGGAAGATCGCGCGATGATTCGGCCCAGTTTGCCGCCACGCTTCAGGCGCAGAACACCCCGCCGCCGGACAACCAAAACATCCTCAGCATAAACGATCTCACCGTCATGAACATGAAGGATTTGCGGGATCTCGCCTCGAGCCTCGGCGTGCTGCAGGAAAACCTTCTTTCCCTGAAAAAACAGGAAGTCATTTTCACCATCCTCAAGGCGCACACGGAAAGAGGCGGCGCCATCTACGCCTACGGCTCCCTGGAAATCCTTCCCGACGGCTACGGTTTCCTGCGCTCGCCCCAGAACAGCTACCTGCCCGGACCCGACGATATTTATGTGTCCCCTTCGCAGATACGGCTTTTTAACCTGAAAACCGGCGATACCGTCTACGGCCAGATCCGCCCCCCAAAGGAGGGCGAGCGCTTTTTTGCCATGCTGAGGGTGGAAACCGTCAACTTCAACGAACCTTCCGTTGCGCAGCAGCGTTTTCCCTTTGACAACCTTACGCCCCTGTATCCCGATGTGCGGCTGAACCTTGAAACCACTGATACCGATATTTCCACGCGGGTCATAAACCTTTTCTGCCCCATCGGGAAAGGCCAGCGCGGCCTCATCGTTTCGCCGCCCCGCACGGGAAAGACGATTCTTTTGCAGCGCATCGCGAATGCCATTACCGCGAACCACCCGGAGGTCTACCTCATCGTGCTTCTTATCGACGAGCGGCCGGAGGAAGTCACGGACATGCAGCGCAACGTCAAGGCGGAAGTCATTTCCTCCACGTTTGACGAGCAGGCCTCCCGCCATGTGCAGGTGGCCGAAATGGTTCTGGAAAAGGCCAAACGCCTGGTGGAACACAAGCGCGACGTTGTTATTCTTCTGGACTCGATTACCCGCCTGGCCCGGGCATACAACCAGACGGTGCCGACTTCCGGCAAGATACTCTCCGGCGGCGTTGACTCCAACGCCCTGCACAAGCCCAAACGTTTTTTCGGGGCGGCCCGCAACATCGAAGACGGCGGCAGCCTTACCATCGTTGCCACCGCGCTTATCGAGACCGGCAGCAGGATGGACGAAGTCATCTTCGAGGAGTTCAAAGGCACGGGCAATATGGAAGTCCACCTTGACCGCAAGCTGTCCGACCGCAGGCTCTTCCCCGCCATCAACATCAAGAAATCCGGCACGCGGAAGGAAGAGCTCCTGCTGACCACCGAGGAGCTGAACAAGATGTGGATACTGCGCAAGGTCCTCAACTCCATGGAAGATGTTCAAATCATTGAGCTGCTCATTGACAGAATGAAGAAAACCAAGAATAATGAAGCGTTCCTGAAGTCCATGAACTCAGGTACCGTCGAATAAAAACCAATCGGAGGAAAACGATGAAACCAGATATACATCCCGCCTATAAACCGGTAAAAATCACCTGTGCCTGTGGCAATGTTATCGAAACCCGATCCACCGGCGGGGATATTTCCGTGGAAATCTGTTCCCAGTGCCACCCCTTCTTTACCGGCAAGCAGAAACTTGTCGATACCGCGGGCCGGGTGGAGCGTTTCAAAAGACGTTACAACATCAAGGAATAGATCCCGCGCACGGTGCGCTTGGACTTTATATGGTACCAGTGGAAAACGGAAAGGCGCGCTCTATGAATGCGAAAATCGCGGAACTCCTGCGTTTTATCTATGAAAATCGCGGGGGGGAGGCCTGTGATCTGATCCTGCCTGTCCTCGAGGAGGCGCGCGCCAGAATCCGGCCGCCCGGGGACTGGGCGGGAGGTTTCCCCCTGGACGAGGGCGCTTCCATCCTGATTACCTATGGCGACCAGTTCCGGGAGGAAGGCCGGCCGCCGCTTGCGGCGCTGAAAAGTTTTCTCGACAGCTATCTTCTCGGGACGGTGAGGGGGGTGCATATCCTGCCCTTTTCCCCCTATTCCTCGGACGACGGTTTCTCGGTTATTGATTTTCGGGAAGTGAACCCCGAATGGGGGACATGGAAGGATGTCGAACAGATCGCGGCGGACTATACCCTTATGGCGGATTTGGTACTGAACCACTGCTCAAAGGAAAGCCCCTGGTTCAAGGCCTTTCTGCAAGGCCAGGCGCCGTACAACGACTACTTTATCACGGTAAAGCCGGGAACCGATGTGTCGGGGGTGTTCCGGCCGCGTACCCATCCCCTTTTGACGGAGTTCAAAACCGCCTCGGGCCCAAAACTCGTGTGGACGACTTTCAGCTCGGATCAGGTTGACTTGAATTACGCGAACCCCGCAGTGCTTGCCCAGATGCTGGGCGTTTTTCTGATGTATGTCGAAAAAGGCGCGCGGATCATCCGCCTCGACGCCATCGCCTATCTGTGGAAGGAGCTGGGAACGCCCTGCCTGCACCACCCCAAAACGCACGCCGTGGTCAAACTGATGCGCGCCATCTGCGATGAAATCTGTCCCTGGACCCTGATCATCACGGAAACGAATGTTCCCCACCGGGAAAATATTTCCTACTTCGGCGCGGGCGATGAGGCGCGCATGGTTTACCAGTTCGCGCTGCCGCCCCTCGTCCTGCACGCGTTCATAAAAGGCGATTCGAGCTTCCTCCAGGAATGGGGGAGGGGCCTTGTCCTGCCCCGGGGGGAGTGCTCGTTTTTCAATTTCTGCGCCTCGCATGACGGAATCGGCGTCCTGCCCGCGAAAGGCATTCTGCCGGAGGAGGAGCTTGCCCTGCTGGTCGGCGAAACCGAAAAGCGCGGCGGCTTTGTCAGTCGCAAGGCGACGCCGCAGGGCAATATCCCCTACGAGCTCAACATCAATTACCTCAGCGCCCTTGCCGAAGATACCCTGGGCGACTCCCTGCTCGCGCGGAAATTCATAGCCTCTCAGTCCATCCTCCTTGCCATGCCGGGAGTCCCCGGCATCTATGTGCATAGCATTATCGGCTCGCGCAGCTGGCTGGAAGGGGTAAAACTGTCGGGAATAAACCGGCGCATCAACCGCGAAAAACTTGACTACGCGGCCTTCCGGGGGGAAATGGCGCAGGCCGGCTGCCTGCGGGAAGAGGTTTTCAGCGCCTACGAAAACCTCCTCGCCGCGCGCATGACGGAAAAGGCCTTCCATCCCCTGGCCGGGATGCGGGTGTTGCCCACAGGAAAAGAGTGTTTTGCCCTGCTCAGGGAAAGCCTGCCGGAAAAGGATGAAAAACCAAGCCGTGTCCTGTGCCTGACCAACCTTTGCCCGAAAGCCACGGAGGTTTCTTTCACGGAACCCGACCTGGGCGGGGAACGCTGCTTTACGGAACTGGTGGGCGGCGACACGGTGTATCCCTCCTGGGAGGGGGAGCGCCGCTTTTCCCTCCTGCTGGAGCCTTTTGAGGTTTTGTGGCTGAAGTATTGACCCAGCCGGAAAAGAAACCGCTGACCGCGCGGACGTTCAGAAAGAAAAATTCGCCACGGAGAAACACGGAGATAAGCGCTGACCAGCCACTGTCAACAAGTTAAGGTCCGCAATCAGCCCGTGGGGCGCCAGGGGCTGGTCGCAATTTTGC
>JAISXE010000195.1 GCA_031270615.1 Spirochaetia bacterium | reverse complement strand
GCAGGTCGTGGGCTGAAAGCCCCGTGTTGGTGAAACAGAACGGTCTGCCGCCCATGCATCCTGGGCTGGTCGCAATCCTGAAGACAGGATTGCTGCTCGCCCATGCATCCTGAGTGGGCCGCATTCCTGTGCTGCTGCGCGGACAAGGGCAAGCGGGAGCTTGTGAACGCGATACTGGAACACGAGGAGGCGATAGCTATGGCAGGGGAGACGATGCTGGCATTCACGGAAGAAGAGATTGAGTGGCACAGGAAGGAGAGCAAGCTGAAGTACGAGCTTGACAGGCGGGACCTGATAGCCGAGGTGCGCGAGAAAACCTGGGCCAAGGCCGCTAAGAAAACCCGCGCGGAAACCTGGTCGGAAGCCAATGAAAAGGCCTACCGGGACAAGCTGGAAAGCGCCCGGAAGTTTAAAGCGCAGGGCTATCCGGTCAAGGACATAGCCGAAAATCTGGGGCTGCCCGAAAAAGCCGTGGCGGCGCTGTAGCCGTGGCCTTGTTTGACATTGCCTAATTGAAAAGAAAACTTGCGACAGTGATGGTTCGTATCTTCCAATTATTCGAACCATCTTCCTGCATGGCAAACGTTATAGTCTGAGTAGCATAATTGCCGCCGGAAACGACAGCCGTTACCGTAGTATTGCTGTAAGAAAGGCTGTTCAAACCGATAGGAGGATTGAAATTGTTTGTCCAGTAGACAGCAGCTTTTGCCTGGTTGTATAGCGAAGCATCTGGATGGCAGTTTCTGTAAACCCTCGTTGGATTATCATTCAAATCGGAAACAAACCGGGTAATCCTGTCGGAAATACTCATGCTCTCATCACCATCGTCATCCTGCGAACAGGAATAAAAAGCAAAAAACGCAAAAACAAGACCAAAAACAACAAAAGCGGTTTTTATTTTTTTCATATACATTTACATTCATCCTCCTGCAATTAAATGTCCGCTTCCACAAGCTGCGGAACAATTATCGTTTCATAATCATTGCATATATCTTTATAAATTTCAAAAAACCCCTCAAAAACAGGATCATCCTGGTTCAAAATGTATCGGCTTTTCATTTCCGCATACATACCGCCCATAACAAAACGGCGCATGGATAAATACGAAAGCGCGTAATAACGGATATTCAAAAGCAGAGTGCTCCACCGCGGATTAAGATCGTTAATAAGATAGTTCTGCACCTCTTTTGCCTTTTCTGTTTCTCCGGCAGTCCGAAGGCGCTGGAATTCCGCCGCTGTCTGTTTGGACTCCTGCGTTAGTTTCTCATACTCCGGCATAATCCCCATCATCTCGTCCCGAAAATACGCAAGCTGTTTTTCCACGCGCCGGATTCCCTCCACGGGATTTTTCAAAAAATCGTCCATCTTCGCCGCATTCCAGGCAGAAAAATCCCGCTCCTTGCCAAGCCAGGCATACTTCTCCCCCGGGGCATCTCCCGCCTGCACCTCCACGGCCTCGTTGGTGCCCAGGCTCACGGTTTTCCCCTGGGCCGTCAGATCCACCCGGCCCTCGGTCACAACAACCAGGGACGAACCATCCATCCCCGCAAAAACCTCAAGCCCGGTCCCCCGGACACCCGCCACCATGCTGCCCGTGCGGATAAGAGGCGGGCTTGCGCCAAACTTGTTCAGCTTGTACGCCACGCTGCCCGCGGCGGTTGTCAGAACCGATTGCCTCGCCCCCCCCGCAAGCTCCGCCTCGCCCAGGGTAAAAACCGTATCGGGCCGGACAGTTATGGAACTGCGGTTAGGCAGCTCCAGCTCCGCGCGGCCGCTGCGCCTCGTAATAACCGAATCCCCGGCCCCCAAAGCATCCCCGAAATCAAGACGCCGCAGAACGCCGCCCGCATCCTTGCGGGACACCTCGCCCTCGACATACACGGTTGTCGCCTCCTGGGCCCAGGAAGCGGCGCACGAAAACAACACAGCAAGAACCAGCCCGAACCTGAAGCAGCACAAAGCCCCGCGCCTCATTTTACCAAAAACCCTCCCTTAAAACCCCGTATGCGGGGATACCCGTCCACCTCCCTGCCCAGCAGAAAAACATAGCTTCCCGACAAAGCCCTGATCTCCACAAGGGACGAATCCTTGTCCAGGTATTTCTGAAAAAAAGTCCTCACATCCATCGTGTCCCCGAACTCAAGGTAGGCGTCCCCCCCAATCGCCTCGTTGCGCACGATCTTCGCACTGTAAAGCCGGAACCCCGCGCTATACAGGTTTTGCCACAGCGCGCCAAGCTGGTTCTGCAAAAAAAGTATCTCCCCATCAAAAAGAAACGGCGCCTCGTTCAGCTCCATCGACGCCGCCCTGCCGCTGTTAATCGCCTGTATCAAACCGGATATCTTCTCCTGCGAATGCACAGGGCCGCTGGCACAGGAAACAAAAACCAAAGCGCCCAGCACGACGCCCGCACAAACGCCACCGCGGAATTTTTTCCCCACATAGCCCTCCTGAAAACCGCTTTTACTGTAATTATAGCTCATTTGAAAGCAAAAACCAAGCTGGAGTTAAGGCTTGTGAGTGGAGTGCGGGGATTTTTGGGCGCGTTTTTTTCGGCCCCGCCGAAAAAAACCGGGCTTTCCGCTCCAATCTTTTTTGCGGCAAAGCCGCAAAAAAGGATTTCCGCTGCAATCCCTCGCGCGGAAGAATAAGGCAAACCACGGACCTCACAGACAGGCCCGGACAGGCACAGGCAGAATGAAGTGTGGGCGCTTTTTGCCACGGCAAACTTGCGTTTTTGTTTCAGGCTTTGATATGCCCCTGGCGCGGGCCGTGAAAGTAAGCCCGCAAAATCGCTTTCGCGATTTTGCGGGCGTTCTTCATGCTGCCCCCCCGGTTATTGCACCGTGAAGGTGATGGTTTTTGAATAAGGCAGGCCCAGCAGCAGCACTTCCAGGCTCACATGGTGGGTGCCCACGGAATAGTCCGCCGCCTCAAGGGTCAGGATTTTGCCCCCGCTCCCCGCGTCCGCGGTCTTGGGCACGCCGTCCACGCTCCACTGGTAGTCGTCGAAATCGCCCTGCACGCTCAGGGCGTGGCTGTCGGGCGAGCCGATTTTGAAAAGGGTAAAGCTGGACAGGGCATCCTCGGCCGGGTCGCTCGGCACGGTGGGATAGACAAGGGTGAGCGCGGCCTGGTTTTTGACCGCAAGGGCCGCGCTGCTCACGTTGCCCGCATAGCCCTCCCGGCTTACCGTCACGCTGACGAGGGTTTCCGAGTCGGCGGCGCCCAGCTCGTGGCTCGCGCCGGTCGCGCCCGCGATGGGGCTGCCGCCGCGCTTCCACTGGTAGGAAATGGTTCCGGTCCCGTCAAGGCCGCTTGTGTCCGCCGTAAGGGTCTGGCCCACCGTGGCTGTCCCGCTGATTGTTACCGTCCCGGTCAAAAGGGGTATGACCGGGCCGACCTGGGCGCTGGCCACGCTTCCGCCGTAGCCCTGGCGGCTTACCGCCACGGTGATGAAGGCGCCCCCGTCGGCGGCAACAAGCGTGTAGCTCGCGCCGGTCGCGCCGATGATGTCCGCGCCGCCGCGCTTCCACTGGTAGGAAATGGTCCCGGTCCCGTTCAGGCTCCCGGTGTTTGCAGTAAGGGTCTGGCCCTCCACCGCCGCGCCGGTTATTGCCACCGTCCCGGTCAGGAGGGGCAGCACCGCGCCGGTGGGGCTGCTGCTCAGGCTCCCCACGCAGTCCGCGCGGCTTACCGTCACGCGGATGGCGTGGCCCACGTCTGCGGCGGCAAGCGTGCGGCTTGCGCCGGTCGCGCCCGCGATGGGGCTGCCGTCGCGTTCCCACTGGTAGGAAATAGTTCCGCTTCCGTTTAGGCCGACGGTGTCCGCCGTCAGAATCTGGCCCTCCACCGCGCTTCCGCTGATTGT